>CAXRAL010000092.1:0-14386 GCA_964228815.1 Candidatus Poseidoniaceae archaeon | reverse complement strand
ATTCTACTTCCCGAATTCCGGTGCTGCCCTGCAACTTCTGGACAGCGCAGGCGACCAGGCCGACACGTTGGTGTACGGCAACGGCCCGGTGGAGATTGCCGGTTGGACCGGCATTGCGCTGGCCGAACCGATTGCCAACCTCGACAACCTGATCTACCTGCGTGGAAGCGGTTGCGGCGATACACCCGACACCAACACCGTGGCTGACTGGCACGAACAGTGGAGTCGACTGGGTGGGAGCACCTTCTGCTTCGACACGAACGTGGTTGAAAGCGGCACCATCACACCGCTCATCGCGCCCGAACACGGTTTGGCTGACCTGCTTGCTTGGATTGACAGCGCCACGGACTCGTTGCACGTTCACATGTACCTGCTCCATGAGGTCCACCTCGTCGAAGCCATGATCGATGCGCAGAACCGAGGCGTCAACGTCACCGTCGTCCTCGATTACGGCGACAGCTGGTGGAATGAATACGACCTTGACACCCAGCGAGGCATGGCCACCACACTGTTGGCCGCCGGCGTCGATGTGCACTGGTTCGGTGATACCGGTGAGAACCCCTACGCCTACATTCACAGCAAGGTCGCTGTCAAGGACGGCGAGAGTGTGTGGATTGGTTCAGGCAACTGGAAATCCTCCTCTCACCCTGCCCCAGGCGATGCTGGAAACCGAGACTGGGGCGTACTCGTCGACAGTGCATCCATGGCCAATGTGGTGCTCAATCATCTGGCCTTTGATGAGAACGCCGCCCGAGAGCACATCACGCCCGTCAAGGCCAGCGACGCGCCAACCGGTTGGACCATGCCGACGTCTTCCGCCATCATTGGAGAAACTGCAGCCGGCATCACCGGGGCATTCGAAGCCAACCTTCTGGTGTGCCCCGACAATTGCATCGATGAGCTCGTCAGCGCTCTCGACGGAGCGGAAGAGGAACTCTTGCTTTCCCTGCAATACTTGGACATGGATTGGTCGTGGGGCTGGGGCGACAACCCGTTGCTTGAAGCGCTCGAGAGTGCCGCGGAGCGTGGCGTGCGGTTGCGGTTGATCCTCAACGGCGCTTACCTCGACGAAGACATTCAAAGCGTGGTTGACCGCTTCAACGAAGAGTGGAACTTCACCAAGGGCTACGACACGTCAGCCATCGTCATGAGCAGCGACGACCAGGTCACGAAACTCCACAACAAGGGCGTCATCATCGACGGCGAGCACGTCCTTGTCTCCTCGATCAACTGGGGCGATTCAGCGTTGGTTCGCAACCGCGAAATGGGGTTGATGCTGTCGAGTGAAGCCGTGGCTCAGGTCTACGTCGACTCGTGGTACGAGGACTGGAACCGTCTCGACAACACCACGGACACGGATCAAGATCGGCTGCTGGATCGTTGGGAGTTCGAGCACGGCTTGAACCGAACACAACGCAGCGTTGCAGGTGAAAGCACCATGGATGAGTCCATGCTCGATGCAGATGACGACGGGTTGACCAACTTTGCAGAGCAACTCCACGGCGGCGACCCCAACGAAGGCGACACCGACGGCGATTGCATCACCGACGACCTGGAAGTGGCGTGGGCTCAAGCCACGGCACTCAACGACAGTTTGGACGATGTATCTCCCACCGATGCGCTCCTGCTTTGGGATGCTGACGGCGACGGCCAAGACGACCATGAACTCCTGGGTTGTGACCTTGCAGGTGTCGATATTGAACCCGTTGAGCAAAACAACACAACGGACAACCCCGACGCCGACAACGACGGCGTTCTCGACACAGAGGACGAATGTCCGGATACACCAGCAGACGTGGCCACCGATGCCAAGGGCTGCTCGTCTCAACAACGCACCGAATTGGTGGAGGACAGCACGGACAACACGGCCGGGGATTCAGCACAGTCGTTCTTCCTGACGCTGATGGTGCTCGCCCTGCTGCTGTCGGTCGGCGCTTACGTCGTGCTTCGCAACATGCGAGCGGAATCCGAAGAGGTCAAGGACGCCATCAGCGAAGCCGCCTTTGCCGACATTGCACCAACCTCCGTCTCCAACGATGGATGGCAACAACCGGTGCTGAACGCCAGCCCATCGGGCATCACGCCTGACATGCTGGCGCAGGTTCCGGGATGGACCGCCGAAGTGATTGAACAGTACATGGCGCAGGGTTGGACCTTTGACCAGCTGGTGACCTACTATCAAGAACAAGTTGCTCAACATACACAAGAAGAGCAACATTGAAACGGGACCTTGCCAAGACAACAGCGATAGCCATGGAGATTCGCAGCAGCAATCCTGTCCTCAACAGCAAGTTCTGGAGCAACCTCACCGGGACCGACCGGATGACGGTTGAAGGTTCAATGAAGAAAATCGGCTACCTGCTTACACTGACGGTCGTTTCAGCTCTGGTTTCAGCCGTGCTGTGCATGAACGCCCTCAACAACGGTACCGGCGGCTTGTTCATTGGCGGGCTCATGGCCCTTGGCTTCCTTGGTGGCTTGGTGCTTGCCATGATCGTGTTCTTGGTTCGCCCCAACAACCCTGTGGCTTTGATGAGCCTCTACGCCATTCTCGAGGGCATGGCGATCGGTGCCATGTCCTTGGCGATGGAACTCACGGCCTACAAGGGGATTGCACTGCAAGCCGTCTTCGGCACCATGGCCATCACGGCCACCATGTACGTGATGTACGCTTCTCGCATCATTCGACCCACCCCCGCCTTCAACAAGATTGTCTTTGGCTTGGTGATGAGCATCATGTTCCTCTACCTCACGTCCTTCGTTCTCCAACTGTTCACCCCCTACGATGTGCCCTTCCTCCACAGCTCCGGCCCCATCGGCATCGGAGTGACGGCCTTCATCCTCGTCGTGGCTGCCCTCACCCTCATCAGCGACTTTGGCTTCATCGAATCCGGCAGCCGCTACGGTGCTCCAAAGAACATGGAATGGTACGCTGCCTTTGGCATCCTGATTTCTGTGGTCTGGATTTACATTGAGACCATCAAATTGCTCTCAAAGCTCAATGCCTACCGGGAATGAGTGGCATGACGCGGAGCATCCCGTCCATCGACTTTCGTTTGGCCACCTCGGAAGTTGAGGCAGAACGATTGCAGTTTGTTCAAGAAGTGGGTGATGCCCTGAAGGACATCGGGTTCTTTGCCCTGACGAACCACGGCATTCCCAGCTCACTCATCGACGACACCTACGCTCAATGCGACGCCTTCTTTGACTTGGACGAAGCCACAAAACGGCTCTACCTGCAACCCGACATTGGACACCAACGAGGCTATACCGCCTTCGGCGTGGAACACGCCAAGGACAACCCTGCACCCGACCTGAAGGAGTTCTGGCAGACGGGCCGGGCCTATCCGGGTGATGGCTCAAGGCCAACCTACCCGCAAAATGTGTGGCCCACGCAGCACGTGAAAGGGTTCCAAGCCATCACCGAAGACCTGTTCTCGGGCATGGAATCGTTGGCACAACACCTTCTTGCCGCCTGCTCGGAGTACCTCGGTAAACCTCGTGAATGGTTGCCTGAAATGTCGAACGAAGGCAACACCATCATGCGAATGATCCACTACCCGCCACTGGACGAATCAATGCCGGTGGGAGCGGTCAGGTCGGCGGCTCATGAGGACATCAATTTCATCACGCTCTTGGTGACGGCAACCGCTGACGGCTTGGAAGTCATGGACCATGACGGTTCATGGATTCAGGTCAAGGGTGACCAAGATGCCATCATCGTTGATTCCGGCGACATGCTCCAAAACCTCACCAACGGCCTGTTCAAGTCCACCACCCACCGAGTTGTGAACCCCAAAGATGCCAACACCCGTCGCTACTCCATGCCCATGTTCGTACATCCACGCAACGAAATCGACTTGACCCCGCATCCCGATTTTGTCGCCATGACCGGTGGAACGCCGCAGTACGATTCAATCAACGCGGGTGATTACCTTCACCAGCGATTGGTGGAAATCGGCCTCATCTGAGGGAGCACCATGCGCTATCAACACCTTGTTGATGCTGTGAAAGCCGGTGAGGCTCAACCGTCGGGAGAACTGGAGCAATTTGTCGAAGGCGTGGCCGATGGTTCCGTCTCGATTGAGGATGCCACGTCCTGGCTCAAAGCCGTCCATCAACATGGCATGAGAACCGAAGACACCGTCGTCTTGACCAAATCGATGATTGCCTCCGGCGCCAGCCTCTCTTGGGGCGAAGGCCCCCCGGTGGTGGACAAGCACAGCACCGGCGGTGTGGGCGACAAAATGTCCCTCGTGCTTGCCCCTGCGTTGGCTGCAGCGGGTTGCCGAGTCCCCATGTTGGCCGGCCGAGGGTTGGGCCACACGGGAGGAACCATCGACAAGTTGGAAGCCATTCCTGGATTCAACTGTGCACTTTCACCCGAAGCCATGGTCGAATCCGTCAATGCGGTCGGATGTTGCATCGCTGTCCAAAACGATGCCATTGCCCCTGCGGACGGGGTATTGTACGCCATTCGAGACGTCACGCACACGATTGACAGCGTGCCACTCATCACGGCGTCCATCATCTCAAAGAAAGCTGCAGAAGGGCTCTCTGCCTTGGTGTTGGACGTCAAGACCGGATCGGCTGCGTTCATGCAAACCGTCGACCAAGCCAGGGAACTGGCCGCCTCCATGGTGCGCACCGCCGAAGGACTCGGCATCAACACCGTGGCCCAACTCACGGCCATGGACCAGCCCATCGGCACACACATCGGCAACGCGCTCGAAGTGGTGGGAAGCATTCGTGTCTTGCAGGGCGGAGGATCACTGGACACCCGAGAGCTCGTCGTTCTTCAGGGGGCAGCCCTTCTATGCATGACTGGTGTGTGCGCAAACGAAGCGGAAGCACGCTCAAAGATGGAAGCCGTGCTCACCAACGGTGCAGCCCTCGAACGCTTCAGGGCCATGTGTGTTCAACAGGGCGTTGAACCAGCGACGTCGAAGGCCCTGGTCAACCATCCTGAACGGGTGCTGGGCATGGCCGAGTTCCAGACCTGCATCCTTGCAGAGGAAGACGGGTTCGTGGAAGGCTACGACGCCATGCAACTGGCGCAACTTGCTCGTCAGCACGGTGCAGGTCGTTTTGCCCTCGAGGATGTCATTGACCCCCTGGTGGGGGCTGTCATTGACGCACCCGTGGGCGAAGCCGTCAAACGAAACGACCCGCTGCTGACCTTTCACCACACGCGACCGCTGGAGGAAAACGACCTCAGGGTGCTCAAATCGATGGTCAGCGTTTCTCCCGAGGCCCCCGTCTCCAACCGGCGTTTGATTGCGGTGATTGATTCCACCTCAACGAAGGCGTGATAAAGGGGATGCTTGTCGCCCACCTTGCCGATTTAGCTTAGCTGGTGGAGCGTGGGACTGTTAATCCCAAGGTCGTGGGTTCGAGCCCCACAATCGGCGCCAAAACCCTCACAGCACCCCGTTTTCAACGATTAACCGCCTTGGGTTCGAGGTCTCCGTGAATCCACGCCCGTCTTGGCTCAGTCGCGTGCAGCGACCTCAAGCGTACGAGACGGGGCTTCTTCCGAGGGATACACGCCCCAGTAGGCTTCTCGGGCCTCTTGATTGACCTGCATACACAATTCCACATCACCCGGGCGGTCGGGCATGGATTGCGACCCGTTGAGGTGTTCGATCATCGGTTGAATGTTGGACATGTTCACCACACCCCATCCGACTTGTGTGCAAGGTGCGACCGGAGAAATGGGCATGGTTCCTGCGCTTGGATCCCATGTAGAGAACGAAGGATACCACGCCGACAGGTTCAGTGCATTTCGAACCACGGCGTTGGTAATACCGGCATCCAGGCCAGCGTTGGTGCTACCCTCCGGCCAAACACCGCTCACGAGCATGCCACCACGCTCCTCCGTTGATGCTCCTGAACCCATGTCGCCCACTTCCGTTCGAAGGTGTTCGAGCACGAACGAGAGGATGCCGGCCGTTCGAGGCGTGGCAAAGGACGTCCCAGAGGTCTCATGGTAGCCATCAACGTCGTCGTGATTGGGAAGGACCTGCGTCCAATCGGCGGCGATGTCGGGATAGGAGCCGCTCATCGTTTCCTTCTGATCGTCGCCTTCCTCAGCGTAGCCTGCGATACCGATGGACCATGGTGGTCCTGCCGTGGCGTCTTGAACCGCAGGTGAGGGCGTGTTGTCGGCCGCACCGGTGTGGATCTTGTTGTTGACCACCACGGTTTGATACGTCCCCGTTTCAATACCGGGAACCGGCAGTGAACCAATCGCACCAAACGACGTGGTGACAATGTCGACGAGGGGCTGGTTGCCAGCGGCCAACACCGCTTCGGTCGAGAAGCCCTCGACAAAGAAAATCACAGCATCTGGGTTGGCGTCGAGGACGGCACCGGTCACGGCCGTGCCGTGCCCGTCAGAGGGGTCGTCAAGAATGTGGATGTCGGTACCGCCGTCAGGCGATGTTCCAAGGATTTTGGTGCCTTTGAAGTAAACAATGTCGGACGTCGTGATGGTGTCCCAGCAGGCCTCTTTGTCCGCTTCATAGCGCTCTTGCCACGTCCCCTCAAACGTGGGCTCGCAGGTTTTGGTCACACCCAGTCCGTCCAGCAACCAATCCGGGTACACCTCTTCGGTGCGGAAGTGGTCGTGGTATACGTTGATGCCCGTGTCGATGGGGGCCACAACGGAATACGGCCGCCAGTCTGACGATGGAGGCTGTCCGCTGCTCACGGGGTTCGTTGTGCTGTCATCTTCGCCAAGGAGGAGGCCGACACCCAACACCAAGCCGATCAGGAGCGCTATCATGAGGATAGCTGCCCCAACGCGCCGCTTCCGCAACAAAGCGATGTCGTCAGCCACGAGCATGCCCGCTGCGACCACTTCCACAGCGTCAACAACCGACATGAGATTTCCCTCCTCTGCCTTCTTGAAGAAGGTATGCCCGAACGAGCCCTCACTCCCATTCGATGGTACCGGGGGGCTTGTGTGTGATGTCGTAGACCACTCGGTTCACGGCGCCCTTGACGGTGTTGGTGATGCGTGTGCTAATTTTCTGGAGGATCTTGTGAGGGATTTCAGAATAGCGAGCCGACATGCCGTCCATGCTTTGAACGGCACGGACGACGATGGTTTCACCGTACGCACGTACGTCGCCGTGGACACCAACACTGCGGACGGGGAGGAGGGCAGCAAAATACTGCCAGGGAATCTCCATCTCGCCTCGCTCGGCTGCGGCCTCAAATTCTTCCTCAACGATGGCGCAGGCTTCACGGACGACAGCCACGCGCTCGGGCGTTAAGTCACCGAGGGTGCGAACGGCAAGACCGGGGCCAGGAAACGGTTGCCGTTCTGCGACGTTGATGTCGAGCGTACGGGCCAACTCTCGAACTTCATCCTTGTAGAGTTCACGGAGCGGTTCGACCACTTCAAGGGTCATGTCTTCGGGAAGGCCTCCCACGTTGTGATGAGATTTGATGGTGTCTCGCACGCCGCCGCCCGATTCAATCCAATCGGGAGCGATGGTGCCCTGGACGAGGTACTTCGCACCGCACTTCTTCTGTTCGTCTTCAAAGATACGGATGAAGAGTTCACCGATGACCTTGCGTTTCTGCTCGGGCTCGGTCACGCCTTTGAGGGCCTCGAAGTATCGGTCAGCCGCCTTGACGGTGATGAGGTTGATGCCCTGAGC
Organism: Candidatus Poseidoniaceae archaeon; assembly: GCA_964228815.1. GTDB lineage: Archaea > Thermoplasmatota > Poseidoniia > Poseidoniales > Poseidoniaceae > Poseidonia. The sequence continues at coordinate 6,716 of CAXRAL010000092.1, read as the reverse complement.
TTCGAGCAACGCTTCGATCTGTTCGGTTTCGCCCTTGCGCATGAACCCTGTATCCACGTACACACAGTGGAGCAAATCGCCCACTGCCTGGTTCGCAATGACGGCTGCAACGGTTGAATCAACACCGCCGGAACAGGCGATGATGGCCACGTCGTCAATGGTCGCTTTGAGGGATTCAATGCTCTCGGCAATGAATTCCTCAGCGTCGAACATCTCAGGCACCGCCGTTGACTTCCTTGTCTTGGGCCTTCACACGATCAATTTGGTCAAGTTTGTTCTGCTCGAGCGCAGCGGCGTACTTGGGGTTGGAGAGCGCGAGCATCTGCACGGCGAGGTAGCCGGCGTTGTCGCCACGGTCAACGCCAACGGTGGCCGCTGGGACACCCGGAGGGAGTTGAGCGATGGACAGGAGCGAGTCGTAGGGAACACGGCCGCCGCAGGGGACGCCGATCACGGGCTTGGTGGTCAAGGCGGCAACGGCACCGGGGAGGGCTGCAGCCAATCCTGCCATGGCGATGAAGACGGAACAGCCGTCGTCGATGGCATCGCCGACGATTTGCTCAACGAATTTCGGTGAGCGGTGGGCGGAGGCCACACGCAGTTGGTACGGGACATCGAAGTGTTCCAAGATTTTCGTGCACTTTTGGGCAATGGGGAGGTCCGAGGAAGACCCCAACAAAATGGTTACATCCATGCTCATCCGCCATCGCGGGTGGTTCTTTATGATGACTGATTCAACCCATGAGGAAAGAACCCTCATTCTTCGGCAGAACGAGCGACTGAAAGGGAGGCGAAGGTGGAAAAGTCAAGACCAATTGCATGTGGAGGTAGCGAGGCCCCCACGGATGCAAGTTGCTCCAAACAGAGCAAGGTCGCCTCACCCTCGACCAGTCCGTACAAGGTGAGCACCGGGCCTTGTTCCATGCGCTTGGTGGCGATGACGCCGTTGACCCAGCGCCCGTTCACGACCCTCCATCCGTCGAGCGCCTCGTTTGGAATTGGCACGGAAACATCCCATAGCAAATGCACGGCGGGGGTGTTGCATGAGGCCAAGAAATTCAAGCTAACGTACATCATGGCTACGCTCCCAAACACGAGGCCGTACACCACCCACCAGTAGGATGAGAGGTCAAGCAAGAACAACAACGCAAGCAAAACGGCGGTGCTAACGAGTGTGGCCGTTGCCAGTTGAACACGTGGTTCAAGCAATGCAGACCTTCGCTGACCCACGCCACTGATGAACGCCAAGACCAACATGGTAAGGGCGACAGCAGCGAGCGTGAGTCGGTGCTGCTCGTATCGGTCAAAGACGGCCATCAAGACCATGAATCCGACCGGAAGCAACGCCCACGAAAACGCAAGGAGCGTCACGGTGAACTGATGCGAGCTCTCGCTTTCAGTCCAGGCCTCGGGCAGTTCATCCACATCCGATGGTCGAGGGAGGGTGGAATAATCCTTCCTCACTCATCATAGGGGTGGCGCAGGCAAAGATTGCGTGCTGCATAGACCTCGTCAACACGCCGAACCGGGGTGGTGATGGGCGCTGCATGGAGCGCCTCAGGGTCGGTCTTCAACACCTGAGCGAAGTGTTCAGCGAAGGTGTCTAGCGTGTCCTTGGATTCGGTTTCGGTCGGCTCGATCATCATGCATTCGGGCACCACGAGCGGGAAATATACCGTTGGCGCCATGTAGCCCCGGTCCAGCAGGCCCTTGGCCACGTCCATCGCAGAGATGCCCAGTGCGTCTTTGGCAGGTTGCATGGAGAGGGTGAACTCGTGTTTGGCGACGTCGGTTTCCGCTCCGTCGATGAACAGGTGGTCCACGCCGGCCTTCTTGGCTTCCCGATGGATGGCGTGCCGCAGGTAGTTGGCATTGAGCACAGCGTGTTCGGACATGGCCTTGAGGCCTGAGCCGTAGCGTCGGTAGTACGCCCAGCAGCGGATCACAGCACCGGCGTTGCCGTGCCACTGTTGCACTTTACCGATGCTGTGTTCAGGTTGGTGCCAGTGGTACCAGAACTCGTCTACCGCTGAGGATTGCTCATCGCCGGTGGCTTCACGTCGAGCGGCCAGTGGACCGGGCAAGAAGGGTGCCAGGTGCGCCTTGACACCAATGGGGCCCGAGCCTGGTCCGCCACCGCCGTGGGGCTGGGAGAAGGTCTTGTGCAGGTTGAAGTGCACCGAGTCAAAGCCCATCAACCCGGGCGAGGTGATGCCGAGAATGGCGTTGAAATTGGCACCGTCGTAGTACATCTGGCCGCCGGCCTGATGGACGATTTCACTGGCTGCCTTGATGTCGGCTTCAAACAAGCCCAACGTGTTGGGGTTGGTGATCATCATCGCTGCCGTGGTTTCGTCGGCGACCGCAGCGAGGGCGTCAAGGTCCATGCGACCGTCGGCCAAGCTGGGGATTTCAACGATCTCGAAACCAGCCATGGCGGCGCTGGCGGGGTTGGTGCCGTGTGCAGAATCGGGGACGATGACCTTGGTTCGCTGGTCTTCACCTCGGTGTCGGAAATACTCCTGAATGCAACGAATGGCCGTGAACTCGCCCTGTGCGCCCGCCACCGGTTGCAGGGTGACCTGGTCCATGCCTGCGCACACTTCGAGCATGTGCTGCATCTCGTAGAAGATGGACAGCAAACCTTGGAGGTGGTGTTCCGGCTGGTGTGGGTGGATGTCAGCAATGCCGGGGAGTTGTGCAATGACTTCGTTGACACGTGGGTTGTGCTTCATGGTGCACGAACCCAACGGATAGAAACCGGTGTCAATGCCGAAATTCCGCTTCGACAGCCAAGTGTAGTGTCGCACCATTTCGGGCTCCGAAAGGCGTGGCCATCGAGCGGCGTTGGAGCGAATCAGACCTTTGGGCACGGTCGGTTCGGTTTCACAGGCCAGCGGCGTCGGTTGGCTGTAGCCGGTATTCTCAGCGCCGTTGTGGTTGAAGAGATGGCTCATGCACTCACCTCCCCGTGAGCGGCCCACAGCGCCAATTGAGCCGACAAGGACTCGATGTCCCGCAGGTTGGTTTGGTCGGTGGTGGTGATGAGCAATTGGTTGGTCGTTCCCTCGTACCAGCGGCCAAGGTCCAGTCCACCGATGATGCCGTTGCTGTCGAGGTAGTCTAAGCACGCAGCCGCTGATCCTTGCACCTCAATGGCGAACTCGTTGAAGTGATGTGCATCATGAACAATGCGAACGCCGGGGGTTGCCGCGAGAACTTCCTTCGCCTTTTGGCAGGCCATCATGTTTCGATGCGCTAAATCCCGTAGGCCGTCCGGCCCGAGGAGGGCCATGTGCATGGCACCCATCAAGGCGATGAGGGTCTCGTTGGTGCAAATGTTGGAGGTCGCTCGATGCCGACGAATGTGTTGTTCACGGGTGGAAAGTGTGAGACAGTAGGCCTCTTTCCCGTCCACGTCAATGCTGCGACCCACAATCCGACCTGGCATCAATCGGAGGTAGGGTTTGGTGCAGGCGAAGATGCCGTACAACGGTCCGCCACCGGTGACGGGGCTTCCAAGGGGCTGTCCTTCGCCGACCACGATGTCAGCACCGTAGTGCCCCGGAGCCTCGACGACACCGAGGGAAACGGGTTGGACGCCGACGATGAGAGCGGTGTGTTCACCGATGATGGCCTTGACACCGGTCAGGCCTTCGTCAAGCACACCCAGCGGGTTGGGTTGCTCGAGGTAGACACCACAAGAACCGGCCGCTTCTTTCAACGAGTCCATGTTAATGGTGCCGTCGTCGTTGTGAGCGATGGTTCGAATGTCAATTTCTGCTCCCTGGCAGTAATTGTGCATGACCGACATCTTGTCGGGTGGTGTGAGGGCGGAGACGTAGACGGTGTTGGGTTGGCTGGCCTTGCGGTTGTGAACACGCACGGCACAGGTCAAGGCCTCAGCGGCGGCCGTCGAGCCGTCGTACAAGGAGAGGTTGGCGATCGGTAAGCCAACAAGTTCGGAGATGAGGGTTTGAAACTCCCACATCGCTTGAAGCATGCCTTGGCTCACTTCGGGTTGGTACGGGGTGTAGGCCGTCAGGAATTCACCACGGGTCACGAGCTGGAACACCGCTGCCGGGACGTAGTTGCGGTACAGACCTGCACCGAGGAAGGAAGGACGGCTGCCCATGTCGGCATTGGCCCCGAGCAGACGACGAGCATCGCTGATGATTTCCTCCTCGGATTGCGGACCGGGCAGCGGCAACTCGCCTTTGAAACGGACATCATCGGGAATGTCCGAGAACAAATCCTCCATCGAAGAAAGCCCCATTTCTTGCAACATTTCGGCTTCTCGTCCTCGATTTGGAAGTTGGTCGACCATGGCACGCACGCTCCTTACGGTGGGTATGTGAAAATCCATGCGCGTACCGCTCATAATGAATTGCTTCGGCCCACCTGAAATCGGGGAACAGCCTATCATCCAACCGCCCCTCGGAGAGGCATGGTCCGGGTGGCGATGGTGGTCACCAATGCATGTGCTCCGGACCCACGAGTTCTACGGCACGCGGTGTGGATGCAGGAGGCCGGTTATCGGGTCACCGTCCACGCCTTTGACCGAGAAGAGGGATACCCGATGAGCGAAAACCACCATGGCGTTCGTGTCATGCGCTACCGAGTGGGTCGAGTCCCCTACGGAGGCACGGTGTCAACGTACAGGGGGATACGTCGCTTTCTCCGTGTTGTCGAACGAACGTTGGCCAACGACCCTCCAGCCCTCGTGTATTGCCACGATGCCGATACCCTCCGTGTGGGCATCGCGATGAAGAAAACACACAACGTTCCCTTCGTCTTTGATATGCACGACCTGCAGCACACTTGGGTGAGGTATGCTGCTCCCCAATCCAACCTCCGAGCGCTGGCAAGCCGGCGCCTGAAGCAACGCATGCTTCAACGAGCGGCCGAAGCAGCCGTGATCATCACGTCCAGTCAACAGGTGAAAACCGGAGGACGCAGAGGCTTCGTTGAATGGCTTGCTCATCACGGTCTTGAAGGGCACTCGGTCGAGAATCGGCCGCTTCCTCCGTTTGGTGAACGCAAAGTTGAGCCGTTGACGGATTGGACGGTGGGCTACCTCGGCCGGGTCAGGGACCTCAAAGCGTTCGAACTCCTCATTGAGGCGGTGAAAACACTTCCACCTGCCCAGCGACCCAAGATTCGACTTGCAGGCGATGGAACTGCAGCAAGCCGGGTTCGGGCGATGCTCATGGACGAAGTTGAACGTGGAACCCTTGAGGCTGAAGTCACGGGCGCCTTCACACAATCCGAGCTCCCGGAACTCATCGAGACCATCGATGTGATGTACGCCATGTACGCTCCGCTACGAGGAAACATCCTCCAAGGTGCGCTCCCGGTCAAGATGTTTGACGCAGCGGCTCAAGGCGTCCCGAGCGTGGTGAACCATGACTGCTTAATGGGCGACGTGGCCGTTGAAGAAGGCCTTGGAACGACGGCCCCTTGGGGTGATGCGAACGCCATCGGCGAAGCCCTTCTGCGGGTCAAGGAAGCCGTTGTCGAATTGGATGCATCCGGCGAGCGAGAACGTCAACGATGGCTGGAAGCCATGAAACCCGTTATGGATGACATTCAGTAAAACGGTGGGCGGACAACCACGGCTTTCACGGATTTTCGAGGGCTAGCGACGACCAAAACCTCGTCGCCTTCCTTCACACCTGCGAGGTAGCCAATGCCGATACCGGTGTTGTCCAAACTTGGCGACGGGGCACCGGATGAAAGCCGTCCAAGTGGTTGACCGTCAAGCGATTGAACATCTTTACCAGGACGGGGCAGCGGTCCTTTCTCGGTGTATTTGATGCCCCACCACCGCTCGTCGTCCTCACTGTGGCTGACCACTCGATGCTTCCCGATGAAGTCGTGCTCTAGGTCAAGGCCAAACGGTACGTTGGTCTCCCAAGAATCGCGTGCAAGGAATCCGTCGTCGCCTTCAGGCGCCAAGGTGGGCGAGCAGAAATCCACGCCGGACAACAGGTATCCTTTCTCCAAGCGCAAGGTGTCTCGGGCACCCAAGCCGACCGGCGTGGCTCCGTTTTCGACGAGGGCACGCCATACAGCCGGGGCTGTTTCGTTGGGGACGAAAATTTCGTACCCCGCTTCACCGGTGTACCCCGTTCCTTGAATCCAACCGGTTGAGCCGAGGTTGTTGTCCGTCAGTGCTCGCCACTTGAAGCGACCAACGTGCTGACCCTCACCAAAGGCAGCGTCGAGAATGGTCTTTGCGTGTGGCCCCTGAAGGGCCATGATGGCGGTTTCTTCGGACAGGTTTTCCATCTTCACCGAGCCATCGGCAGGAAGGTGTTTGGTGAACCAAGCCCACATGACGTCGATCATGGAGGCGTTGGGAACACCCAAAATTTCCGTCTCGCTCACCACGGCGAAAATCATGTCGTCAATGAGAAAGCCATCCTCATCCAAAAAGTGGGTGTAAGCACACCGTGGCGGTTGAATGGAGGTGACGCGTTGGGTTGCGATGCTCTCCAACCACGCCCGAACATCCTCGCCGGTGAAACGGAATGAACCCATGTGTGAGACGTCGAACAAACCGGCCCCGGACCTCGTTGCAAGGTGTTCGTCCTTGATGTTCGCATACCAAATCGGGAGTTCGAAGCCGTGAAAATCCACAATGTTTCCGTTCAAAGCTAGGTGTTCCTCGTACAGGGCGGTTCGCACCGATGGCAGGTCGCTCATACCGTTTG
>CAXRAL010000091.1:0-8912 GCA_964228815.1 Candidatus Poseidoniaceae archaeon | reverse complement strand
GGTGGACCTTGACCGCGTTCACTTGGTGCGCGATTACCCCAACGCGCTCTACCTCAACGCCTTCGACGCCTCGGTGCAAGCGGGCGGGTACAACTCTTTCCACGAGATGCGCAGCGTCGGCCTGCCGACCCTCTTTTTGCCGAACATGAACACCGGGATGGACGACCAGTTGGCGCGGTGCAAGGTGGCTGAGGAGGAAGGCTGGGGGCGAGTCATGACCGATGGCCTCCAAATCGATGCTGCGTTGGAGGCTTTGCTTGGCCTTGACGCAGATGCAACATCCTTCGATGGCCTCAACGGAGCAGAGGCGTTGGCCTCACGCCTTCTTCAGAATCGGAAATAGATGAATTCTGAAGACTCGCTCGGACGCAGGTACAACATCGCGACGATGCTGACGCCCGCGAAGATTCCCCATACCACTGGAGACCCCTCGGCAAGACGGTCACGCAGCCGTCCAAGCCTCCCTGAGATGCCGTGCATCAGGATGAACACCACCACCAGCGCCGTGGTCAGGTGTTGCACCTCAGGAAGGACCTCGCGAGCCGCTGCAACGTCAAACTCTCCATTGAGGAAGAGGAATCCTGCGATGGCCTCCATGAGCATCTTCGTGTCTTCAACACGGAAAATCAGCCAGGTCAAGAAAATCAGAACTTGTGTGACGAACCATCCAGTGATCACCAACGGCACGCGCAACCGCTTGCGTTCGAAGGCTTCCTGAACAAATGGCCGAGCCACCAACAGGCGATGTCCAATCAAGATCAAACCGTGCACGACACCCCAGAGCACGAAATTCCACGAGGCACCGTGCCACAGGCCACCAAGGGCCATGGTGGTCATCAGCGCGATGTACAACCTGCGCTGCCCTTTGCGGCTTCCACCCAGTGAGATGTAGAGGTAATCACGGAGCCATGTGGAGAGGGAGATGTGCCACCTCCGCCAGAAATCCTGTGGGGAACGCGCCGCATACGGGGTTTTGAAATTCTCAGGCAGACGGATTCCAAGCAACAAGGCCGAACCGATCGCGATGTCTGAATAGGCGGAAAAATCACAATAGATTTGGATGCCAAAGCAAAGCGTTGCCCACCACACCAAGGCAGTGTTCCCCAAATCCACGCCCTCGGTGAACACCGCATCCACATGCAAAGCGACGTTGTCTGCGAACACGACTTTCTTCACAAGACCGTAGAGGATGAAGGTGAAGGCCAGCCTGAAATTTCGCTCTTTCATGGTGAGAGGCTCCTCGATTTGCTCGAGGAAGTGGTCGGCTCGGACGATGGGTCCAGCGACCAGTTGTGGGAAGAAGGCAGCATAGGCTGCGAAATCCACAAAGGAGGCATAGGGCGGGTATTTTCCACGGTACACGTCAATGGAATAGGACATCGTCTGGAAGGTGTAGAACGAGATGCCCACGGGCAGGAGGAGTTCAGCCCTCGGTATGTGCGGCAAAAAGTCAGCACGGAGTTGCACAAGTCCGTACGTGTCGATCAGCATGTCGAGGTACTTGAACGTCGCAAGGAGGCCCAAATTGAGGGTTAGGGTTGCGATGAGGAGACGCTTCTTGGTCTTCTGATCCTCGCTTGCTGCGATGCGTTTTGCGATGAACCAGTCCGCGCATGTGCTGGTGGCCAGCAAAATGACGTGCCAACCGCTGGCCAGCCAGAAAAACACGTAGGATGCAAGGAGGATGAGGCCCATTTGTGGCGCCTTGCGATGGCGTGCCAGCACCATCACAGCGACAACAACCGCCGGGAGGAACCAGGTGTAGTAGCCGAGGGTTGTGAAATCCACCCTCACGCCTCCATAACGAGATGTTCATCTGTTGTGACGACAAGATCACGAATCACCACACCGTCTTCCCGCACCCATATGTTGAGGCAGGATAACTCACCTGTGGAATGGAACAAGATTCTGGCGCCATTGTCGCCTACGCTTCTCCAAACCGGTTTCTGTACACCTTCCCAACTCTGAACGCCTCGTCGCCCTAAATCGAGGAGTTCTCCATCCAAACCAAAGTAAACAGAGTCACTTCTGCCTCCGCTTGGATAGAGTAAGATCCAAACCCAATATGTGGTTGAGATATTCGAATTCATGCAATATTCGATTTGAGGAGAACCAGATACACCGTTTTGCGAAACATCCGCCTCAGGTGTAGAGGTGACCCAGCCTGATTTTGGATCAACCTCCCATGTGTGTCCACTGAATAACGCAAAGCCAGGTGTAATCTTGTTTGGCTGACTAAGGTTCACGTGAACGGTCCCTGTTTCTTGCAAATTTGCTGCGTAAATTGTTGGTTGGGTCGAGGGTCGTGGAACAGGCGTGTAGATGTGACCAGAGACCAAAGGCACACCTCGTGATGCAAGCAAAGCATCAACCTCAGGAGCAAGAACCTGCATCAAACGTCGTTCACCTTCGTCGGACATGTGCGTGAAATCGTTGAACATAGCCTCGTCATCGAAAGCGGAATCCCACATCAAGTCAAGCATGTGAACTCTCGCGTCCTCTTCAAAACGCTCCACAGTGCTGTTGTAATAGTCCCAATCTCCTGGGCTAAGCCGCTCTTCAAGCACTGGATTGTATGGGAGTCCCAACAACAGAACGCTGACTCCTTCATCGACGAGCTCGTCAATGATAAATTCCAGCGCTTGCTCGTTTTTGTTGAACGCTCCTTCAGGCTGATGGTACGGTGTTGCCAAGTAAGCATCGAGTTTTGCGCCATAGAATTCCGCTAATGCCTCTGGTCCAAGCGATTTGTAATACTCAATGGCGTTGCTGAACTGAGGGGGGTGTTCGAGATAAGAAGGAAACATCGGGTTGTCGACGTCAGGCACGCACCGTACGTTAGAAAGCGGGTTTGAGCAGTCCCAGCGTGCTTCTTCTTCAATCCCAGCGTGCTTGAAGGACAATGCATCGTCAATCGCTTCAAATCCCATGTCGGATTTTGAATTAGCCCAACCTTTGGCTCCAAGGTTGAGGAGAGAGGCGTCCTCCTCATCGAGATACAATTCAAAGTCACGTTTCAGATTTAGTGGACGATTGTACAACATCGCATTCATCCGATCGATGTCTTGTTGCTTCAACGGGGACTCCAATGCGGAAAGGCTGTTGGGTCCCAGTTCCAGAACAACAACGTCTGGTTGCAAATTTGCAATGGCCTCAATGTTGGTCATTCGAAAATAAGGCACGTCAGCAGCCACGCCTAAATTGGCATAAATTACCCCTCTTGCAGCACTTTCTTTGGCAAGCAAACCACCATCGAATCCCTCCCTCATCTTTGACGAACCGACTGCCAGTACCTTTGCTTCTGATTTAGAATCCAAATAATCAATGGCGTCGTAAATGAACGTGTATCTGCCTAATTCTACGATTGTACCGTCCACCAAGCGGGGCCCAACGACCTCCTCTTCAATGACGTGTGTAAGAGGTGCAGCCACGAATAAACAAACAACGCTTGCCACTAGGTACCATGATGAGGGCTGACGCTCGAAGGTCATGCTCCCTCCTCCCCATCGTTCGTGAAACGACGATCTACGAGGACAAATGACCTTGGTCGACTTGGATTGGGCACATGTAAATCAAAATCGCGAAGTCCCTGTCGTTCGAGTGCAGAACGGACAACACCGTGCGTGTTCTTTGTTTGAAGCGATTCCTTCGCTCTGGACGTGGAAGTTTTCAGGATTCGATACGAATACAGATGCTGACGAACGTGGTACATCGTTCCGACTTCTGACAATTTCAGGAAAAGATCGTAATCAACGGCATTGGTCAAGGATTCATCATGCCGACCAACATGTTCCCAAGTATCACGACGGAAAAGGCGCGGATGATGGACAATCATAGAACGCAGGAGCCTCTCTCTCGTAAAAATCGGCTCTTCCCATCCGTCGTCGATGTGGTTTCCGTCTGGATCAATCCGACGGAAATTTCCATAGGCGCAAACATGACCATTGCGTATTGACTTCAGAAGCACCTCAACGGCATCAGGCTCAATGGTGTCGTCACCATCGAGTTGCATAATTAACTCTCCTGAACCCGCGAGGATGGCTTGATTTGAAGCAGCGCTTATGCCGCGGTTTGGGCCACTCCCAATACGCACTTTTGGGTTCTTCTTGTACCGCCGTTTCAAGATCTGAAGGGTATCATCTGTAGAACCGTCATTGTGCACGCAAATCTCGATGTTGTTGTAGGTTTGAGCGAGTGCAGAATCCACCGCCTCTTCGATGTAATCAGAGACGTTGTATGCAGGGATGTATACAGTGACAAGAGGATATTCAGGAAGTGACGGCCAAGGCTCCAACGACGGCAGCTCCATTGCAGGAGGAACTTCACGATTGGACCAAGAGGCTAAGTTAGATAGAGGACCTTGACGCAACCAAAGATTACCGATTGCAGAGCGGCTCCAGTGTGGATTACGTCCCAAGACACGGAGCATCATATGCTGGAGTTCTTTGTCGGCTTTCGTTTGCTGCCAAATACGTTGTTCGTCTAACCCATCAAACTCAACCAACCAATCACGTTTTCTGGGAACCATGTGCATGTTTACGCCTTCCTCGGCAGCCCAAAGAGCGACATGCAAGTCGACCATACGAAGGGTATCCATCGCTTCAATGTCCGGTATCCCGACTTCACTATGGAAGGCCATGGTGCCTGTTCCAATGACGTCCACAGGGATTCGTCCTCCATGCTCGAGCGCGAACACATGCGATCGACGCATGTTGGCGTATTGACTCCAGCGTGTGAAGGGTGGGCCATATGGCAAGGCGGCTCCGTGTACACCAACCATAGCTCTTCTTTGATGGGCTTCGACCTCGTGCACCATACGCTCGATGTAGTCATGAGGATAGTCGATGTCGTCATCCGCGGTGAGAATGTACCCTTGTGTCCCAGCCATGTGGACAAATTTCCCATTGTCTGCATGATTGGTTTCCGAGAGTTGAACGACCAATCGAGGGTCTTTCGGAAGCCTTGGTGGCCGACGGGTTCCATTGACGTGGAGCACCAGTTTGTTGATCGCCAGTGACTGCTGAAGCAACGAACGAACAGCGTCGGCGACGTTGTCGAACCCGCCTGGATAGGTTGCCATGAAGACGGTAATTGGATCTGTGTATTCTGTCGCTGGTGTGGTGACATTAGATTCGAGCCGTTGCAAGCCATAGGCTGTTCGAAGTCTTGCGGCCTCTGGGTTTGGTTGTTCATTGAGGATTGACGGCGACGGAGAGGCAAATCGGAGAACGGTAGGATCCCTGGAGTCATCCATGCGTAAAGCGCCGTGGAATTGCCTGTACCCCGCGACGTACCGGAGTCGATCAGGCCCTGGGCCAGTCCATCCAATGGCTTGGCGCCCTCCTCCGGTGAGTGATTGTTCATGGTGCAAAGCCACCAAGTCGAGAACATGATGCCGGAGGATACGTTCGGGGCCTAATTTGATGCGCATGCGTTCAAAGAGTTCTGAGTCCGCAGAAAATCGAGCGCGTCCGTCGAACTCAAACCCATGGCGTCGGAGCGCAGATGAACGCAGCATCATGGTCACAAGAGAAAACCGCGAAAGCCGTCCGCCGTTGAATTGTACCTCACCGCTCGGTGTCATGCGAACGTAACGTCCGAGAACGACGTCAAGGGACTGCTTGTTCATTTGTTCAATGGCCCGTTCGATGCGCATGGGATGGTTCCAATCGTCGCTGTCTGCGAAGGTCACAAATGCACCCTTCATCTGCCGCAATCCTTCGTTTCTGCAGGCGTAGGTGCCTACGTTCTCTGGCATCCTGATGCGAACGATACGAGGGTCGGTCAGGAGATCGTCATACAACGCCACATCTGCCTCTGGAGAATGGTCGTCCACCACGATCAGTTCCAAGTTGGCATGGGTTTGGTTCAGAACCGATCTGACGGCAAGAGGAAACGCATCGTTCCAGCGGTGCACCGTCATGATGACGCTGACCAGTGGACCGCCTTTGCGTGGCTTCATTGATTCATCTTGGTCGTGTTCCAACGCATGGAATTCGAATCCTGCTTGCGACCACCTGTCAGGCATCGTTGTCATGCCCGCTGCTTCGAGCGGTTCGTTCCATGCCGCGATGGCACCGGATTCGTCACCCCATGAGCGACGCAGGTCATAGAGCAAGGTGGCACGTTCGCTTGGGTCGTTCAGGCTGAGGGCGACGGCCTCTGCTTCTTCATGACGAAGCAAACCTGCGAGGGCTTTGGCCTCGTAAATCCGAATGGTTGTGTCGTTTCTGAACTTTGCTGGCGTCTTGTTCACCTGCTCCAAAGTTTGCTCTAGATCATAGTCCACAAAGTATGGAAGGCCGACGCGAATGCGTTGAGCCTGCAAGTCCATTCTGAGACGGTTTCTGGCCAACAGGTCACGCACGTATGCAACTTGGTTGGCCCGAAGGCCGGCCACAGCCACGCTGCCGTAATCGATGGTGCTCGAGCGGCCGCGCATGCTAAACACGACGTCGGCCGCTTCGAGAATGAGGGTCTCGTCCCCCGTGGCGATGGCGGCCTTGAGCGCGACGGTGCCGCACACTGCGTCCTGAGGTTCAATCCGAACGGATTCCATCGCATAGGCGAAAGCGAGCGGGGCTTCGGCCACGGTGAGCATCGCTTTGGACACGGCCCGACGCAAGGGCTGGTGCACGTGCAGGTCTTGGTGTTCAGCCAGGCATTCCAGAAGATCCACGGTCCGCTCGTCCCTCCGTTGAGCAACGAGATGCCCGAGGGCATCGATGACCGCGTCAGCGGTCCCCGGCAAGCCTTTCGAGAGCAGGGTGTTGAGCATTGAACGGTCTTCAGTCCGGAGGGCAAACTCCACCATCCAGGTTTGCACAGAGGTCCCGCTTTCCATCATGGCCATGATGGAGGCTCGACCGACAAATTGTGCAGGATCCCCACGTCGGCCGATGGCTTGGATGGCGCGGTGAACCGTTGCACCGTCGCATTGCTGCAGGAGGTCTCGAACGATTTCATTCAGGTCCTCTGGAAGGCTTTCATCGACACAGACCGACGCCAAAGTTTCGATGATGCCATGACGCGCAACAGCCTCCTCAATCATTTGGGGAAGTTCTTCCGCCTCGCCTAAGGCGATTTTTCGGAGCACGCAATGACCGATGTGGGTGCCAGCAAGGGTCCTGCATGCGGCTTTGGACACCGGTGTCTGGTGGTTCCGACGCACACCGCTATCTCCGAGGGTCCAACGGTGGACCAACCATTGTGCATCAAGGCCTGCGTTGTACATGGCCTCAATGGCTTGTGCCGTGGCTTGAGGTCCGATGAGGTTGAATTTCTTCTCCGCCATCGGTCGGAAACGCTCGTCCTCACACAATTCAGGCATGTTGCTCAACACACGGGCCACGAGGTTCCATCGCTCCGAATAAACCGAAGTCCTGAGCAGCTGCCAGCCGACATCGCGGAAGCCCGGTGCTTCGTCAAACAACACCGCATAGGCTTCCGAAGCCTCCTCCCACGAGCCCGGTGTGGCCATCATGCGTGCGCTCGCTTCTCTCACGGCAATGCTTGCGTTTGCGTCCAATGCCATGCGGCCCAGCCGCCTTTGCTGCATGCGTCGCCAACCAAGGATGTGGAGCCCACGAGTGATCAGGTCGAGCCGTGGGTAATGTGTGCCGATGTCCTGAACGGAGACCAGGTCACGTCGAAGCAGCCAGACGCCCAGATCAGGGTCGTCAATGAGCGGAGTGGCATCATGACGTGCACCAAGCAGCCTCGACATCGCTTCACCGTCATCGCTGACGATGAGCACCTGACCCGTGCGTTGGAGAAGTTCGGGGTGGTCGAGTGCGGCTGCCGCATCGAGTGATTCACCTCGGTGATGCACAATCATCAGGCCGATGTGGTACGGGAGCAGCGATGCATCAAAATCGTGGAACCATGAGGTACCGTTGGCATCGGTGAGCTTTGTTTGAATGAGATGCTCGAGGGGGATGTCACGGTGATTTCCGGGTTCGAGGTCGTCCACCAAGGTATACTCAAAGTAGTTGGAAAGGTCTCGGGAAAGGCCGCTGTGGCCAAATTCGACGACCCGTGTTTGTGCGGGAACGAGGCTCAGGATGCGGTCGTGGATCCGTGCCACGCCCTCCGGAGTCAACTGCAGGTCGTCCACGCGTCCCACCCGGAACCCTTGGTTCCGTTCCCCGCGGTGCGGAGGAATGGTCTAAGGCCTTCGGGTCAAGTCTACGCAGATGGCCCAACTCCTCGCCGATGACCGCCAGCGGTGGTCATGGGAGGCGAAAGGCAAGACGCTCATCCTGACGTGTGAGGAAGGCGTTGTGCAGTGGAAGCTTCCGTTTCGCCCGGCGAAAACGCAGATTCACCCTGATTTGCTGATGGTGGCGACACAGGCCTTGTTGTCGCCTTGGCACAAGGACGTGCTCGCGGGGTGGACACCGTCGCGGTCTCGTGGCAACAAGGTGGGTTTGGCGTTCTCTGGTGGCATCGATTCGACGGCGGCCATGCTTCTCTTGCCCGATGATGCGGTTCTGGCGTACCACCGGCGTTCCTACAAATCACTGCTGAAACACCAGGGCATCACCCGCTTGTTTCGTCATCTGAGCAAATCCGGGCGAAAGGTGCACAGCATCCCCTCGAATCATGAGATTCTTCGTCAGCACCATGGCCTCTCGCACGGCTTCAGCACGGATGTTGCCAGCGCAGTGCATCTGATCCTGACGGCCGACCATTTCGACCTTGGCGGCATTGCCTTTGGCATGCCCATCGACAACACGTACCTTTGGCACGGTCATCGATGGCGTGACTTCTCAGCGAGTGGATGGTGGAAGCAATGGGCGCCGCTCATGTCAAGCGTTGGCCTCGACATCGTGCTTCCCATCGGCGGCATCAGCCAAGCCAGCACGGTCCGTTTGGTGCAGGAGGCTGGCCTTGGGGACGTGGTCAGCTCT
>CAXRAL010000090.1:0-32148 GCA_964228815.1 Candidatus Poseidoniaceae archaeon | reverse complement strand
CGGGTTGTCAAGATCCTGCATTTGCAACTTGGGCTCGATGTCCTTGCCGTCAAGACCAACGATGCCCCAATCAATTCGAATCGGGATGTTCAGAATGAAGTCGGATTCGAAGGGATCGATGAGGGCCGTGTTGTCCATGGTCAACATGGAGGGCGCAACGTCCTCGTCGTACACGATATCGATGTGAGGGCTGTCGGTCCAGGCGGTTTGATTGCGTGGGAAGTACCACACGGTCATGTCATCAGCGGTCTTGTCAAGGTTGACTTGGAAGAAGTCAACGTCGCGCCAACCGTTGTCATCGCTGGCCTCAAGGATGAGGTGGTAGGTGTTGCCGGCGTACATGGTTTGGTTCCACGTACCGTCCCACTGAAGTTCGTTGGAGTTGAGGAAACTGCTTCCCTTCGAGTCCTCGATGAAGAAGTTGCGAATCACCGGCGTCTTGGACGACATGGAGACGTACGTGACCTGGTCGTTGTCAAAGCCGGGACCGCCACCGTCAATGGGGTTGCCTGCAAGGTCGTAGCCTTCAATCCAGAGTGACACCTTGCCTTCCAAGCCTTCGTTGGCCAAGTCGTTGTAGTTGCCAGAATAGTTGGCCGTTGGTGCTTCGCCGTCGCCGTTGAGGGTGATGGTGATGTATTCATCGGCATCGGGCAGACCGTCGCTGTTCGTATCGTGGTCGTTCTCAACCCAAAGATGGAGGTCAAGCGTGGCGGGCGGGCTTGGCAAGTCTTGGCTCGACATGCGGATTTGCTGGTTCGCCTGTGGAACCACCCACGTGTCGTCAAGCAGGGTTCGCCAGTTGGAGTCGACGTTGGAATCAGTTCCGGGACTCAGCACCTGAAGGTCGAGCAAGTTTGGCTCGTAGGTGTCGATGGTGATGTCGAACGGAATGGCACAGGTTTCGTCGGGGTTGTACTGCGAGGGCGGACAGAGCAGTTCACCGCCTTCGTATCCACGTGCGGCGAAGCGGTACGTCTCGCTGCCTGCCGCTGCACCAAGGTCAACGTTCCAATTGAAGTCGCCGCCGATGACGCCCGAGCGGTTCGCCACCTCTTCCCACTCAACGGTGATGTTGCCGTCGGTCGTGTTGACGTGCTTCAGTTCAAGCGTGAGGAAGTAGGAGGAGGGGTCGGGTGCTTCATTCAGGTCCTCAAGGCGGATTTGGCCGATGAGGTTGATGTCTTGTCCGGATTCAGCTCCACTCAAGGACTGCGGTGCACCGATGCTGTTTTGCAACTCAAAGGAGGTGATGCCTGCATCGTTTTCCACGGCGTTGCCGACCGATGGTTCGAGCAGCACAGCGTCGGGAAGTCCGTTCACGCCGTTGGTGGCCGTGAGGCCAGCGTACATGCGAACGGCCGGCGTGTCATCCCAGGTCGGGTTGACACGGAAGTGCCAGGTGATCTCCTTGCCGTTGGTGATGTCCGCCACCGAGGACGTGGATTCAAGTTGGATGTGGTCGTGCTCGTCGCTGGCTTCAGCGAAGGACATGAAGTCGCTCCACGAGAGTTTGATGTAGCCAGATTCGGACTCAAAGGTCAGCCAAGCCTCAGCCAGAGCAGCACCGGTCAACGGGTCAACAGCGTGTGTGGTGACCACCTCGTAAATGTCGCCGTTGGGATACAGGCCCACCGGGTTGTCGGTGAGGGTGAGCGTGTTGCTGTAGCCAGTGCTGGACGAGACGCTCAGGTCACTCAGCATCACACCGCCACCGGTGGAACTGGACACTGCGACGGGGACCGTTGCGGTCGCGCCACCGGTCCAGAGGGCAACGCCCTGATTGAGTTCAATGTCAAAGCCGTCGGTCTCGTCGAGGGTGGTACCGTAATCGTAGACGATGTCGAGGTCGACGATGTCCAGCGTGGTTCCTGACGAGGCGTTCGGGGAGTCAACCATGAATCGGAGCATAACCCAGTAGCGGCCGAACTCGTCCTGGTGCGTCCCTGCAACGGAGGGGTTGGTCATCAGGCTCTGTAGTGCACCGACGAAGTCCATGGGTTGGTTAAGCATCTCTTGAACCAGCGTGGTGCTGTTGGGCATGTCGCCGAGCACAACGGATTGGGAACCGGCCATGAGCGTGAGTTCGAAGCCTTCGGTCGGGTCACTGTTCGAGCGAATGGAAATTTGGTCCATACCGAAATCGGCGGCCGTGATGTCAGCCCCTTCGGGCAGGAGGAAGAAGCCGCCGGTCGCTTGACCGTTCACACCAAGGGTGAGGGTGGCGTCATCGGCGGCGTAGTTGACGCCGTCAACGGTGCCCGAGACGAACTTGGTTTGGCGTCCAAACATGTCAAACGCTGGCTCGGTGAAGCCGTAGTCGACGTCGCCATCGTTGGCCACGTCAATTTCAACGTTCTTGGCGTGATGTCCGAATTCCAAGTCGAACCAAATGCCACCAACGTCGCACGGCCCAAGGTACGAGGTCACGGCGTTGAAGCCGAACAGCGGATCATCAAACGTGGACCTGACGCCGTTTTCGACGCTGATACTGGTGGTTTGACCGGTGGGCGTGATCTCAATGGACGGCGATTCGCTGCAGTCGTCTTGGATGACTGGCGTCATGGCCGTGATGGGGTAGCTGAACTTGCTGCGCTCAAGCGCTGGTGTGTAGGCGTCTCGTTTCAGGTTCGGAACATAGATCATCGGCTCTCCACCGCCCATCGTTTGCCAAATGCCGCCGTCGATTTGAACCGGTCCAATCGCAGAGAAATTGAATCCAGTTCCCACGCGAGAACCGATGCTGAAACCGTGGAGGACCGGCGTTGAAAGTCGGTCAGGACCCGAGTCGAAGTTGAACTTCAAGTTGACAGCACGGTAATCCGCCGTATCGATGTTCCACAATTCAATGATGTCGCCGGAAAGACCGGTCATCATGGAGCCGTCCTTGCCCGTGACGGGGTTGTTGTTGGTGTCGAGAACATCGACGGTCAGCGTAGCAGAAAGGGAGGTTTCGGCTTCGACGGTCAAAATGCCGTAGCCGTTGGGATGGTTTTCGCCGCCCAAGGTTGACGGCGTCATGCCACGAACGGTCATGCTGGCGCTCTGCGGCAAGAGGTCGCCCAATCGGAAGTTGTCGACGTACCAGCCCGACATGTTGTCGTCGATGTTCATGTTGGAAGTTGCAGTGTGGTCGAGAACGAAGCGGAGTTGCACGTACTCGTCGATGTAATCAGTGAGGTCGACAGCGAGGTTGTTCCAGCCCGTGGGGTTCTGGGCTGTGGTGGAGGAACCCGCAAGGCCCCACTCCCACTGGCTTCCGTTTTGCAGGCCACCGCAGTTACTGCTGATCTTGTTGTCCCAGTTTCCACCAAAGCCACCGCCCTGAGCGTAGTTGGTGCCGTACACCAAACCCGTGCTGGCTTGCTGGTCAAAAGCGATGTACTGGAAGCCAGAGTTGTCGGGTGGGAAGCCAGGATTCGGTGAAGAGCGGATTTCAAGATATGCGCAGTCCGAAAAGCGCTTGTTGGAACCGGTCGTCGTGAATGTCTCAAGGTTATGCCACGAGTCAAAGTACGCTGTCTTGCTCTTGAGAAGCGGGTCAACAAACAATTCGGCGCTGGTCATGGAGACGGTGAACGGAAGGTACGAAGGCGGCGTGTTGCCGTCGTCGTTGTCATCGGTATAGTTGGTGTCAGCGAGGTTGGTGCCCCAGCACTCCTGGCCGGAGGCGCAGCCACCGGGAATGTCGGTCGCAGAGAGCGAACCGTGCTCCCAGCCGATGCCGCTGGACGGCATGAGGAAGGGGTCGGTTGAATCGGTGAAGCCAGCGGGCGTTCCTTCGAAATCCGTGAGGAAGCCTTCGGAAACGAGGGATACAGGTGTGGCTTGGGTGCCGTCCTCGTACTGGAAGAGGGATTCGTCGGAAAATTCCGTGAGTTGGTTGTTGTATTGGGGGTTCCAGACACGCTGGGCGGTTTCGAGGTCAATGCGAGAGTGAGCACCGTGCTCAACCATCTTGGTGTGGATGATCATCGAAGCCCCAGTGACCGTTTCACCGTCGGGGAGGTTGATGGCGCCATCCACCAGGTTTTCGAGGTCATTACCGTCTCGGATTTCGATATCGACCTCCGAACTACCGTCAGCGAACGTGGTAACGTTGGCGGAGGCAAACGGAGCGAGAAGCATCAACAACATCAGGAAAATTGGCTTTGTTTTCGGGTGCGTTTGATTTGACATGGTGTCACCTGCGCCTCTGCGAAGGTTTGTCCCCCTAAAATCTCGTCGCTTTCAAGACATCATCGACGTTTTCTGCACATCTTCCCCGCACGGTGAAGATGAGTTATGAGGGTGAACGGCTTGGAAGGGTCATGGAGCCCTACTCAACCGAACCGGTGACGCTCATCGAAGAGGTGTTTCCTCAGGACACCAATGCCTACAACACCCTCTTTGGCGGGCGTCTTCTTTCCCTGATGGACAAAGCGGGCGGCATCGCCTGTGCCAAGTTTGCGCATCGTGAATTTGTCACCATCTCCATCGACACGCTGACCTTCATCGCTCCTGCACGGCAAGGCGACCTCTTGGAGGTGTCCGGCCAAGTGGTCTACACCAGCAGCCATACGGCGTGCACCAAGGTGACAGCCTACACGATGAGCAAGGCCACCTGGGAAAAAAGCATCATTTGCGAAGGTTACTTCTTTTTCGTGGCCATCGATTCCATGATGCGACCCATCCCTGTACCTCAATTCACCCCCGAATCCGAGGAGGAGCAAGCCGAGTGGGAGAAGGCCAAGGCCATTCGCGACAACATGCTGGCGCAGAAAGCCAAGCGAGAAGCCTGACCACCCATTGGTTCTTCAATCGCTGCCATCTCGGCGCTCCATGGTCGTGCTCAACGTCGCTGTGATCGCCTCGGATGAACTGGCTCGAAGCATCGCGAAAGCGGCCGACCAACGAGACGTTCATACCTACGTCAACAAAGAAAGCGGACCGGACGGGGCACGCATTCTCTCGCTCATTCGTCCCGCCAAATACCCCGAGCGACTCCCGCCGTTCCTCAACGCCCTGTCGACCTCTCACGCCGGCATCATCGAAGTGACCGCCGTGGACGCCTCGCTGGGCGAAGTCTTGGTCGCCTTCGCTAGCGCCGGCATCAAGCGAGGCTTGGCCGTGGTCAACCCGCCCGATGGCGGTTGGGTCGACGAAGACCAAGTCAAGATGCTGTTCAAACAAGCCGGCCTTGAATCGTGGACCTTTGAGCGCAACGACGGCGTCCACCTTCGTGAACGAATGTACGCCCTGATGGACGATATCCAAGGCGTGCTGGAAGCCAACGCTAACGCCCCTCTCGTGCTCCCCGTTGACCAGCATTTCAACGTCAAAGGCATCGGTTTAGTGGCCATTGGCTACGTTCAATCCGGCAAGGTCAACGTCCACGACGAAGTGTTGCTCCTGCCGGCCAACGGCACGGGGAACGCCAAATCGCTCCAGGTCATGGACGACGATGTTGACGTGGCCAGCGCAGGCGACCGAGTCGGCCTGGCACTCCGCAACGCCAAGGAAGAACACCTGACGGGGGGCACCATCATCGTTCACCCGCCGGTGGAGGACAAGCGAGCCAACCTCTCCGTGCCGCTGGCCGTTGAACAGCACCAACGCTCGACCGTTCAGCTGACGACTTCGCCGTTCCAAAAGCGGGTGCTGGCCAAAGGTGATGTGATTCACGCCAGCGTGGACCTCCAGTTTGTCGTGGGCCGTGTGGCCGATGCATCCAGTGAATCGCTCGTGGTCGATTGGGACCAACCCTTGTTCATTCGGAAGGACAACCCGCCCTCGGTGCTCATCGCCCAACTCGACTCAAAACCCCGCATCATGGGTTCAGCCGTTCTGGTGCGAAACGATGCCTGACGGCGACCGACCCCTCGCCGGTTATTCCGGCGGTCATGCCGGACCATCATCGGTGGTTTCATAACCTCAGACAACCGGCTCGGATTTGGGATGCGCGAGATTGGGCAGGGGACTGTACCAACCAGCGAGATGGAACAGGAAATCTTCCTGTCCCTCCGGTTGGCAGAGCCTTCAGAACGGGTGAAAATCACCTTAGATGAGCGCATGCTGAGCATCGAAGGCAAGCGGAATGCCACCGTGGACATGCGACTTCAGGCCATCACCACCATGCGCCACCACTCCTCAAACCTCGTCCCTCCGTGGTTGGTGGTGCTCGGTCTCGCCTTGGTGTGGATCGG
This sequence comes from Candidatus Poseidoniaceae archaeon, assembly GCA_964228815.1. Lineage (GTDB taxonomy): Archaea > Thermoplasmatota > Poseidoniia > Poseidoniales > Poseidoniaceae > Poseidonia. The sequence goes on along the minus strand of CAXRAL010000090.1, from coordinate 25,963 downwards.
CTATCGGCTGGTGGTGCCGCCAACCTACAGGCTGGGGTTCATCGGTGCAGGAAGCGCCCTCATCGTCGGCCGGTTTTTGACGCGAAAGCCAACGCTGAGCATTCACACCTCGTCGGGAGACTCCCATGTTCTCTTCGGAAACGAACGGGACCTCAACCGTCTCAGCTTCATGTTCCATCACCTCGCCAACAACAATTCAATGGCCGAAGTTCGAGCCAAACTGCAAGCCATTGAAGCGGAGGGTGGAACCTCGTGGCGAGAGGCTCAGGTCCCACCCGCACCCATTTTGCCCAACCCACTGCAGGCACCGCAAGCCCTCGAACGCTTCCTGGCTGCCGACGAAGGCATCGAGCCCGTCGAACAACAACGGGAGATTGAGCCCGAATGGATGCCAACGCTCGAACCTGAGCCTGTCCCTCCTCAGCCTGTTGTCGGCTACATTTCCAGTTTCCAGCCCGTCCACGGTGCCGTGCAAACCACAGCCTACCCCCCTGACCACCGACCTGCTCCCGTGAGCAACCCGGTGCTGATCCCCCATCCCACGCCGCCCATGTATCAGGGAATTCAGCAACATGGACCCGGTTCCTTCTTGCCGTCGTTCTTCAGCCAAGAAGGTGCCCACATCCCCGGTCAGCAGCCAACTGAAGAGCCTCAGACGACCGAGGACGACCTCGTGCTCGATGCAGAAATGCTGGACGGCCTCTTGGACGAAGTGGAAGAGGAACTGGAGGCCATCCAGGTGGAGCCCCAAGCTGTAGCGTTTCCCTTGGAACAAACACCAACGCTGCTGAGGCCAAAAACCCCAGCCACCATCGAAGATTCGCCATTCCGCCCACGCCGAACCGAAACCTTGCGACCCAAAGCAAGGCGAGGAGGAACCGTGTTTTCTCGTATCCGAGACACGTCAAACAGCGTGCTTGAGCGTGCTTCAAACATCGTCCGGCCAAGCCCGTATGCGACCACGGAGACCTCGGGTGCTCTTCGAGAGCAGACCGAAGCCTCCACTCCGGCCAACCGTACGCAACATGTCATGAATTCCCTTTCATCCGATCAAGGTGGCGTGATGGCGCCTGAAGAAGCTGCACGGCTCAGTGAAATCGGGACACAACTTCTCGCGACCGCCAACGAACTCAGTCAGTCCGAGGAAGGTCGCTTGGCGTCCATGTCGTTCAGCGACCTTCGTTCCAGCACGGTCGAGGAGGAAAGCGTTCAACTCCCTCGCTTGGACGATGATTGATCAGTGGCCGAGCATGGCCTTGTATTCGGCGAGCCGCTGCAGATAATCGCCCTCCTTGACGGAGGTGAGCGCCCCTGTACCAAACGCTTCGAGAGTGAAACTGGCCATCACAGTGGCGCCCATCAACCCTTCACGAAGTTCGTCAAGGCTGACCAGGCCTTCCCGCTGAGAAAGGTGGGCCGCCAAAGCACCAGCGAAGGTATCGCCGCATCCCGTGGGGTCAACCACGGCCGCCGTAGGCACAGCGGGCAAGGCCAGCAGTGCACCGTCGTGGAGGGCGACCACGCCGTGCTCACCACGCTTGACGATCAGGGTCGATGTGTTCGTTTGCTCGGCCAAGGCATGCATGGCTCGAATGAGGTTGTCGTCGCCCGTCAGCATGCGGGCCTCGCCGTCGTTGATGATGACAAGGTCAACCGCACCCATGACTTCGAGCAGCGATGGCTTGGCGATGGTGATCCACAGGTTCATGGAATCCAACATGGTCAATCGCTTGGCCTCGGTTTGGTCAATCACGCTCCGCTGAATCTCCGGGTGCAAGTTGGCACAGAACAAGACCGCCGGTGCCTGAAGCCCGTCGGGGACGGCCGGCTGGAAATGTTCGAACACGTTGAGGTAGGTGGCGCGAGTTTCTGCCTCGGCCATCGAGCCGTGGTAGGCACCCTCCCAACGAAAGGTCTCACCGGGTGCGACTTCCAATCCTTCGAGGTTCAACCCGGCCGAAGCGAGCAACGCTCGGTCTTCGGGTGCGAAATCTTCGCCCACGACACCGACCAAACCCGTGGTGCTTGAACCGTGGAGGGACTGAACGAAACGGCAGGACAGGCCGCCGTAGGTGGCCGAACCTCCCAATGCCTTGTCGACAGAACCGGCGGGCGATTCCACCGAATCGTATGCGATGCTACCAACGATCAGGACGCTCATGTTCGCTCACCCCAGCAACTCTTGATGCATGTCGATGTATTGGATCGTGATGTCGCCGTTGTTGAAATCTTCCTCGTCCATGATGCGGCGGTGCAGCGGAATCAGGTGTTCAACGCCCGTAATCATCGTTTCATCCAGCGCAGTTTTCATGCGACGGACGGCGTCTTCACGGTCCCTGCCCCACACCAACAGCTTGGCCAGCAGGGAATCAAAACAGCCCGGCATCTCGTAGCCAGGATGGGCGTGCGTATCGCAGCGAATCCCAAATCCACTTGGGAAATGGCACTCCCAAAGACGGCCAGGACTGGGAACAAACTCACGCGGGTCTTCGGCGTTCAATCGACATTGAATGGCATGCCCGCGCCAGGTGATGTCCTCTTGCTCCATCGGCAAGGCTTCACCCTGGGCCACTCGGATACCGAGTTCCACGAGATTGTGTCCGGTGATGAGTTCGGTGACCGTGTGCTCGACCTGAACACGAGGATTGACCTCGAGGAAGTAGAAATCGCCGTTAGCATCGCGCAGGAACTCAAACGTGGCCAGGCCCTTGTAGCCCACGGCTTCAGCGCCCTTGCAGACCAAAGCACCGATTTCATCTCGCTTCTCATCGGTCAGCCAGGGCCCTTCTTCGACCAACTTCTGGTGGCGGCGTTGAATGGAACAAAAGCGCTCACCGAAATGAATGGCCTTCTTGCCGTCGGCCAAGACTTGGAATTCGACGTGCTGCGCACCCTGAATGTACTTTTCAACGAAGACGCGCTCGTCGCCAAAGGCCGACTTCGCACGCGACTGACAAAGCTTGAGCGCACTCTCAAACTCGTCGGCCTGCTGCACGATCTGCATGCCGATGCCACCGCCCCCGGCGGCCGCCTTGATGATGACAGGGTAGCCGATTTCATCCGCAAGCGCACTGGCGACCTCGGCGCTGGCGATGGGTTCGGAGGACCCTTTGGCCGTGGGCAAGCCGGCAGCTTCCATCGCTGCGCGGGCCTCAATTTTGTCGCCGAGCAGCGTGATCACGCCCGAGGCTGGGCCGATGAAGGTGATGCCCTCTTCCTCGAGACGAGCAACGAAGGCGGCGTTCTCGGCCAAAAAGCCGTAGCCGGGGTGAACAGCATCGCATTCGAGTTCCTTGGCGGCTTGCACGACGGCTTCGATGTCCAAGTAGGAATCAAGCGGGTTGGTTCGGTAGTTGGGGTAGGCGATGTCTGCCATTTGGACGGGAAGGGACAAACGGTCCTCGCGGCCGTGAATGATGGCCGCCTCAATGCCCATGTCTCGGAGGGTGCGAAGAATACGGAGAGCGATTTCGCCGCGGTTGGCAATCAGCACGCGCTTGAAGCCCATGACGCCTTGTCGGCCGACTCAATCTATGAGCAAAGCGGTACACACAGGTGGTGAAACCCTCAACTGATGCTCGCCACCGATGCCCGGTTTCCAAGTGATCTTCGACATCGCGGAGGGCGGTCAAACATAGGTGACGGTTCTTGAGAAAAGAAGCCGCCACAATTCAATGCCATCAGCACCGTCATCCGCTGAGAAGTAAACATTGGTCTCATGGACATGAATTTTGTAGATGTTGCCTCCCGAACCAGGATTCAAATCAATGACTTGCCATGTGGTTTGATTGATTGAATTGTATGCCCACAATTCTTCACCGGTCGTCCCATCGTTTGCTGAGAAAAAGACGGTGTTTCCACGAACCGTGAGCTCGTTTGGTCCACCCGTTCCAGATGTGGATTGTATATCGGTGACCTCCCAGTATGTCGTGTTGGTGGCCTCATAAGCCCACATTTCGAAATGTTGTCCTGATGTTGCCTGCAGGTAAACTCGTGTTCCTGATACAACCATTCCTGAAGGTGCACTTCCTGCAAACCCGGGTCGGATGTCTGCTGCGAGCCATGTCGAGTTGTTCGTTGTCTCGTATGCATACAGTTCAGTCCCATAGGTCGTACCCGCGTTTGCAGCCATGTAGATGGTCGTCCCCATGACCACAAGGTCCTGTGGTGAGGAAGAGAGTTGTCCGGGGTTGATGTCCTTGACCATGAAGGTGGTGTTGGTGGCGGTTTCATGCTTCCACAACTCAACGTTCCCATTGTTTGGCCCTGCCGAGAAGTACAGGTCGGAATTGACAGCGACCAAATTTGTTGGCTGAATGTCCGGTTCAACCTTCCACACACTGAAACTCACGGTGTCATAAGCCCAAAGGTCGTACAACCCCATTCCAGTTGAGCCAGCACTATCGCGTGCTGAGAAATACACCGTTGTTCCAATCAACGTAAACTCTCCAGCAAAACTCCCCGAACCACCGGGGAAGATATCTGCGATTTGCCAACCTGTTTGGTTGGATGGTTCGAACACATGCGGTTCGACATCCAACGTCACTGGGTCTTGGCCGAGGAACATCAACTGGTTCCCAATGGTGCGCATACCAAGAGCAGTACCACTGTACTCCAAGGAGATGTTTCCGTTCACATCCATTGACCAAATTCCATTCGTGGTGCCGTTGGATGCCGTGAAATACATCGTCGAGTTGACGGTGCAGAAATTCGCAGGGTTGCTCCCCGTCGCACCTGGATTGATGTCCTCGACCTGGTCAACAGCAAAGGTGGTGCAAATGAGCGAACTGGTCATGATTTCTCCAGACTCAAGAACCCCGTTTTGAGGAATGCCTCCGCCTGAACCGTCGTCGAGGCCCTGCTGAAGCAACTGCCCGGTTCCATTGCATCCAAGATATGCCGGCGCCACGGAAAGACGTGCGACCATCGTAGTGGTGGTTGAACTTCCATTGGCCCCGTCAGCGCCGTCGGCTCCGTCCACGCCATCAGTACCGTCAGCCCCGTCTGAGCCGTCGCACACGAAGACGGTGGCGTCGATTTCGTTCAGCGTGAGCTGACCGTTGCGGTCGCTGTCAACACCCGTATCGATTCGAGTTCCACCCGTCGGGCAATTCACGCCGCTTGGCTCAATGCTTGAGGTGATGAGCGAGGCCAACCCGTTGTCTCCATCGGTTCCGTCAGCGCCGTCACTTCCATCTGCCCCGTCTTGACCGTTCATGCCGTTTTGTCCATCGGTGCCGTTGACCCCGTCTTGCCCGTCGGTGCCGTTGACGCCGTCTTGCCCGTCGGTGCCAGGTTGTCCTTCTGTGCCGGTCAAGTCAACGGTGGTCCAGGCATTGTTTTGGCAGACCTCGAATCCAGAGACATCAGCGACGAAGAAGATCTGGTTGTTGATGGTCTGGTCGCATGTCGGCAACTCTTCGTCACTCAAGACGAGATGGAAACTTGAGCCGGCCGTTCCGTTTTCTCCTGCCACGCCCACTTCGCCTTGGGGGCCTGTCGGTCCTTCGGCGAAAAGCGAGGAATAGAGCGAGAGCGGGGCCACCACCAGCATGATGACGACGAGAAGGAGTTGCGTTTTCTCCGATGAGATACCCGTAGAAATCCCGGAGAGCGAACCGGGCTTTGTTTCTGTAATGGGGATGGAGGGCTCGGGCGTGGCCACTGGCGTGGTGGGTTCGGGATTTGGGTGTGGCATGGCCGGTTCGTGGACGGCGGGGGTGTCGGCAAGCGGTGGTTGTTGCTCACTTCGCCACTGGTCGATTTGCGGTTGGGTCCAACCTTGTTCGAGCAATTGTTCATCCGTCCACATGATTGAAACTTCTTCTGCCCAATATATACCATTAGTGGTGCATTGATTTGACACATCTCCAAACCCATCATGCTGAATTCTTCGTGATGAGGGTAATGTCCGAAAGTATGCCGAGTTTATCTCCGTTTATTGACACATCCAGGCTATTTTGTTCCGGAAAACAGCAATCTTGTGATTTTTTCAGCGAACCTTCATACCAAGACACTCCCATGGGCCAACATGAGCGGAACGACGTCAACCGGGAGTGAAGTGCTCGAGGCCCTTGCAGGGAAGGACCTCAATGAGGATGGAAAAATCATCAATTTGATCGTCTGTGGAAATTCGAAATTTTACGATTTCAGTTTCTTTGAAGACGAGATGAACATGTGGTGCAAATACAACGGTTACCCTGATGTCATTATTCTGGGAGGAGCCAGCGGTGTTGACTACCTCGCTGAACGATGGGCCGACAACAACAACATCCCCGTCGCTGTGTTCACGGAGGCTTGGGATGCACCGCGCCCGAACCGTGCCGAAGATTCTGGACGCTCGGAAGCCGTCGCCGATTTGGGCGACAGGATGATGAAGCACGCCACGCACATGTTGGCGTTTCCTGGACCTCAATCGGTGTGGACGAAGCGGATGGAGACCATGGCCGGCGAGGCCGGCTTGCCGGTGATGAGCGTCCCTCTCCCGATGATGTGATCAATACACGTCACGCAGGTAGCGCTTCTGCTCGCGCATCATCGTCTTCTCGATGAAGTGCGTGGCGTCGTCTTCGGACATGCCGCCGTGGTCAATCGCAATTTGAATCAAGGCACGATGCACGTCCTTGGCCATGTACTGCTTGTCGCCGCAGATGTAGAAGTAGGCACCTCGCTCAAACCACTCCCACACTTCAGCGCCGTGCTCCTTGAGGCGGTGCTGAACGTAGATTTTCTCAGCCTGGTCGCGGGACCATGCCGTGGTGAACCGCCAAAGGTGGCCCTCGTCAATCCACGACTCGATTTCGTCCTTGTAGTAGAATTCCGTTTTGGCGGACTGGTCGCCAAAGAACAACCAGTTCTTGCCTGAACCACCGTCGTGAACACGCTGCTCCATGAAGGCTCGAAACGGCGCAATACCCGTACCCGGACCGACCATGATGATGTCCGTGTCCTTGTCCTCGGGGAGAATAAAGGACTTGGTGGGCGACATGAACACGCCGATGGGAGCACCTGAGGTGTCGATTTCGTCGGCCATGAATTGGGTGCACAGGCCACCACGGGCTCGACCGTTGTATTCGAAACGGACGATGCCGACGGTCAGCTCAACGAAGCCGGGATGGGCGTCATGAGACGAAGCGATGGAGTAGAGACGAGGCTTGAGGCGGTCAGCCAATTCAAGGAATTCTTCAGGGGAGTACTTTACGTCAAATTCACGCATGATGTCAACGTAATCTCGAGTCCACAGGTAGTCCTCAATGGCCTTGGTGTCGGCGGTGATGGCCTCGACCTGGGCAGCAGGGTCGTCCGATGGCACGGAGGGGCGGAGCGCAGGAGGTGTTTGCTGGTCGTCGGTGGCGGACCATGTTGCATCGTTGCGGGTGCGAGACACGATGCTCATGCTGATCTTCATTCCGCTGGACACCACTTTTTCTGCAAGCGACTGCACGAATTTCTTGTTGGCCATGTGGACCTCGAAATCTTTCTTCAGCGCGTCGTAAAGGGTGCGCTCACCGTTGTGCGTGGTCACCGTCGCCTCTCGGTCCCAACCCTGGACCTCGAGCAGTTCATCCACGATGTGAGGGGGGTTTTCAGCGATGACGCCGAGGGCGTCGCCGACCTTGTAGTCAAGGCCCGAATCACCGAGCGCGAACACGATGTGGCGTGTCTCCTTCCTCGAGCCTTCGCCGTTGAGGATGAAGTTCTCCGTAATCTGTGTCATGTAGGGGTTTTTTGCGGACCAGTCACTCATTGCGTCACCTCATACCACGGGGGTTGATTTTGGCACCAAAGGTGGCTATATCATCCTTGGTATGCCCTCGCATCCCTGCACCAAACCTCACCAACCGATGGGAAGAAGAAGGCGCAGGGACTCCCAGTGTCATGACCCCCCGCATCGACATGCTCGGCACGGGAAACGCCTTCCTTCCGCACGGACGGCACCACTCGTTCGCCATGTTCGACCAGCAGCACATCATTGACGCACCTCCCACGGCGCTGGCGGGGCTTCGACGATACGGTATGAACATCGCCGACCTTCGAACCGTGTTCATCACCCACGTGCACGGAGACCATGTGTTCGGCTTTCCGTTTCTCCTCCTAGAACGCAAGTACATCTCAGACCGCGACGGCGTCCAACCGCTGACCGTGGTGGGAACCCCGTTCGTAAAGGACCGGCTGACCCAATTGTGCCAGCTGGCCTTCCCCGGTTCACTTGACAGCATGATCGAGCATGTCACCTGGGTCATGGACGATGTGGGCGAACTCGATGACGGGTGGCGCTGGGAACGCTTTGAAGTCCACCACGACGACGCCGTGGAACCCCACGGCTACCGCTTCGAACATCCCAGCGGAGCATCGTTCGTCCACAGCGGCGACTCGGGCCCGTGCGACACGCTCTACGACGCGATTGAACGCTCGAACTTTGCCATCCTGGAGATGGGTTTTCCTGATTGGGTTCCCTCAACCCATCATCACAAACCGATGGATGTTCGCACCCTCTCGGAGCGCTGCACGACGCCGTTGGGCATCACCCACACCTACATCGACGAACCCTCATCGTTTTCGACCGTCCTTGAATCGGAATTCCCCAAGTTTGCCAACCATGTCATCCACCTGAGCGACCGCATGAGCATTGAGTGGTCTGGCAAACAATGGGTCGTCAATTCCTGACCTCAAATTCGTGGCTCCGAAAATGTTCATTTTCACTCCTTTTGCCCTAACTTTATATCCATCATTGAGGAGTCCACTCTTCACCAAATCAAGGCCTTCCATCGCTCTCCGTGGACAGGCATATAAGGGGGACTCGGACTCAGCCAACTCATGGCGGTGAGTCGGCGATTGACTCCCTCGTCCTTGGTATAAATAAGGAGGTGAAATTCAATGGAAACCAACATCTTTGACAAGTTTGTTTCCCAGAAAACCCTCTTCAAAAACAAGGAACATCTTCGCCACAATTATCGCCCCTCTCAACTCCCTCATCGACAGGAAGAGATTGAGAAAATTTCTTACAACCTCTGGGAAGCCCTGAAGGGCCACATCCCCAGTAACATGACCCTCTACGGGGTGACGGGAGCCGGGAAAACGGCCGTCACGGACTACGTCTGTCACCACCTTCGAGCCAAAGGCCAGACCATGAGCCGCCAGGTGGAATCCATCATGGTTAATTGTCGGCAAATTGACACGCAATACCGGGTGCTCAGCCACATCGGAAATTCACTACTTGAGGATTTTGAACAGGATGAAATCCCCTTCACAGGTTGGCCCACCGACCGTGTCTTCAACGAACTTGTGCGAAGAATGGACCGACGTGGCGGTGTGTTTGTGATCGTCCTCGACGAAATTGACCACCTTGTTCGCAAGGCCGGCGATGACCTCCTGTACAACCTGACCAGCATGAACGCCTCGCTCAAGCACGCCCGTTCGTGCGTGATTGGCATTTCCAACGACCTCAAATTCACCGATTTCCTTGACCCACGTGTCCGATCTCGACTCGGGCAGTTGGACGTGCTGTTCCGACCCTACGACGCCGAACAACTCCAAGACATTCTCCGCCAACGCGCCCAAGAAGGGTTGGTCGCCGAAGCCATTGGACCCGGCGTCATCGAGTTGTGTGCGGCACTGGCTGCGCAAGAACATGGGGACGCACGGTGCGCATTGGATTTGCTCAGGATTTCAGCTGAAAAGGCCGAACAGTCTGGCGAATCCATCGTGAATCAAAACCACGTTCGCATCGCCCAGAGTCAGATTGAATCCGACCAAATGACGCCGGTGATCGCCACCCTCCCCAGCCAACAAAAGCTGGTTCTTGCCGCTATTCTCCTCAACGAACAGAACGGATTGCGCAACGTCCAAACCGGCCAAGTGTACGACATCTACCGCCAAGCCTGCAAGCACATCAGGCAAAACCCACTCACCCAACGCCGAATTTCCGGATTGATTTCCAACCTTGACATGCTGGGTCTGGTCACCGCACGCACCGTGAGCAAGGGCCGTTATGGTCGGTCCAAGGAAATCAATTCCTGCATCCCCGCCAACGTGAATGTTCGTGAAATCATGGGCACCGCCGAGGAAGAGATGCGCACGGTGTTCAATTCCAACTACCACCACCAAACCTCGTTGTGAGGACGTGGTTTCGTTCGGAGTTCACCCTTTTCGGTGTTCTTAAATGCAGTTCGCAAGTCGCAGGGCCCATGAGCGACGATGCAACCGCCCAATCCACCAGCGGAAAGGTGCCCGTTTACGCGTCCGTCATGGTCTGCGTCGGCCTTTGGGGATTGGTCCTGGCCGTGCTGAACATGTTTGGCATGATTCACCCAACCTACCGTGTCTCCTGGGGTGGCCTGCTCACCTTCGAAGCCACCAACGCAGCCTTTGGTGAAGCAAAAGATGGCTTCCATTTCGAAGTCCTTGGCGACACCATCTTCATGGCCGGATGCGCAGCACTCATCGCCTTCGGTTCCAAGACCATCAACCAGCAACAGCCCGTCGCAGACTGGTTCCGCGGCCTCGTCATTAACGATACTTGGACGGCCCTCAACGACACCTCGGTGGCCGGCAGCCAGCGAACCATGGCTGCATGGTGCCTCTTGCTCGGTCTTGCATTCTACCTTTACTTTGGAATCGCCCACAAGGGTTGGATTGATGTTGGCGTGTATTCGGTCACCATCGCCCTCATGGCGGCAGGTGTGGCCTTGAACCACGCCAGCCGTGCCCCGCCTGGCGACGAGAACATCGATTGAGTTCACGACCGACGATGGCCGTTTCGCCCGAGAAGGGCATCGAACAATCCGAGCAACAAGCCGTGCCACAGTGCAAGGCTCCAGCGGAACGTGAGACGGCGAACACCGAGCATGGCGACGATTTTGTTGGTGGGCGCCGACCGCATCACTTCTCGATTCACCACACCCAACCGCCCCCGCCAGAGGAGCAATTCGTGAATGAGGAGCAACAGGAAGGCCGCGAGCAACACTCGGGTTTCCCAGTGGTCGACGGCGGTTTGATCAAACCCGAATTCTCCTGACATCAATCCGAAGATGAACGGTGCGCCCGATCCAAGGATCGCAAGCCAGAGGGGAAGCAAGTACAGCACCATGGTGGAACTGCCCAGGAAATCAAAGCCCGGTCCGCTGCGTTGCCGTTTTGGATGGTGGCGAACAATCCGAACATGCGCACGAGCGTCTCGGCGACGTTTTGCCAGAAAATGAGCGGCACCGGTTTCGGGCACGTGCTTCACCAGCGCATCCCGGGCGTAGACGATGGTGCCGCCTGCCTGAAGGAGGCGAAGGCTCACCTCCATATCTTCGGCGTGGTACCACGACGGATCAAATCCACCCACCGCCAACAGGGCTTCTTTTTGGAACATGGAACAGGGGCCGTTCGCTAAACTCGTTCTTCGGGGCCGAGCGCGATATTTGGCGGCGATTTCAACCGAACGAAGCCGACTGACGAGGTCGTTGGCCTGTTCAAAGACGGTGCGACCGGTCACGGCGACCACCTGCTCCAACTCATCAACAGGATGAATGTGGGCCACAAGATTCGTGATCCAATCCGGTTCAGGGCGTACATCAATGTCTGTGATGGCCACCCAATCACCTTTGGCGTGCTCGACCGCCCATTGACGACCGGCTGACAACCCAAGCGGTGCTTGATGATGGACGCGGAGTGGAACACCGTTCACCCCCTCTGGATCGTGGTAAGGATCCAGCACCACCGCAGCATCGTCCGTTGAGCCGTCATTGACCACCAGAATTTCGAACGACGGGTAGGTTTGAGCGATGAGCGCGTCAAGGCAACCCGCAATCCAGTGAGCGCCGTCGCGTACACACACGGTGATGGACACGAGGGGTTCAGCCAATCACTCCACCTCAAACAACTCGAGAAGGCGACGGCATCGCATCTTGGTCGCGAGGCTGCTGGGCTGAACCACAACCCCGGTGTGCGGCTGGCCGTACAACACCACCGCGTGAAGCGGAACATGCAAGTGGATGAACAGCGGCGCCAGATCTTCCTCGCCATCCACCACCACCACCACAGGCTCTTCCAGGGCGGAGGCTTGCTCGATGGCCTCCCGTAAATTTGGGGTCAACACGCCGGCTGGATTGGTTGCATCAAGCCGGTGCGGGAAATTCGACAAATCCACCTGGTCGTCCTCATCCAAGGCTTGGCGCTTTGTTTGCCCGTCAACAAATGCCATGTCGGGAACGACGTCCATCGCCAGCAAGGTGGCGACGGTCACGTCACCCACAGCGATGAGAATGACCTCGGATGTGTCGAGGTCCTCAAGCGCCGCCGACATGGCGATCTCAGGTGTGGATTCAGGCCCTTTGTAGAGCGTGCCCATGGGGGATTTGAGTTCGGGTTCGGCCCTCGGGTGCATGCGAAGCACAGCCTGCCTCCAAGCTGCTGTCATCCAGGGGTGACCGTCCGGGTCAACCAACCCGTTTCGAATGCGGGTTGAACTGATGATGGCGCCATCAACCTCCCGAAGATGCGCCACTTCTACGATATGGAGCGGTGGAAGACCGTGATCCAGCCGCTTCGCGTTGATCCGCTCGCATTCAGTTTTCGTTTCCGGTGTGGCGACGATGCAGTCAGCCTCAGGATGATGTGGGGCAGGCCCGTGGATATCGGTGAGTTCATGGACGGATACTCGGCGTGGCGCATGACGTTCTGCCCAGTTGAGCACTTCGTCTCGACGCGTCTCAAACGACTGCATGTTCACCGATTTTTGGTCGGCCATCTTGTCGCTCGTGATGTGGACTTCGACGTGCACTGCCGCTCGCGCTGCCGCATCGAGAAGCAAACGATGGCCGGCGTGAAGGCGGTCAAAGGTACCGCCCACCAAACATCGGTTGAAGCGGGGCGCCTCTCCCATGAAGGCTGGTTCGGCCACGAGCCTTTGAGGTCATCGCCCCGTCTCCCGCTGAGAAGGGCATCATGGGACTGTGCCCCAACACCTAACGGCCTTGTTCACTGTTTCCTCCGAGGCCTGACCCTCGGTGTCGGGGCGTACTGTCCGGTAAGGTGGTTGTCTTGCGTTCATTCTTGCGTCGCACAAGGACCCATAACCCACCGATGGTTTACCGCATTTGCACCGGAAGTCACTCCCCGAAGGGTCGTCCCAGTCTTCGATTGCGGCCGTACACGTGGTGTCAGACGTCATTGCTCATTTCACAGTCGCTCAGCCTGATGTTGCAGGTACGGTAACATCGCCTCCGGACGACTCCATATCAATTCATCGGCGTGAGCGAAGGTGGCGCGCATGGAAGCTTCGCGTGAACAAGACCTCCCCTATGTCGGGGTCGCCCACGGTCATGACATCCCTTCCAAACACCGGCCATTGGTCAACCGGACGGACCAGCCATCCCGCAGACGGATGCGTGGAAAGCACTGGAACTGGCGCACCCTGCTCGAGCGCATACACCATCGCATACACGTCCGTCAACGCTACCTTTCCCGCCCCCTCAGGCAGAAGTTGAACCGGGAGAAGCGATGTGGAGTCGAGGGTGAAGCCAGGGTGTTCGCCAGCATGGCCGGGGAAGTGAGACCGCTCCCCGAAGCCCCGGGCCAACAAGGCGGGCCAACTGCATTCAAACTCGGCAAGCCACGTGCGCCCTGTTTGGCTGGCCAGTTGGGCCGTCAGCCATGTTTGCGCAAAAGGAGACCACCACGCCGGCGGGAGCACCTCCATCAGGGCTCGCTGAGTTTCAGGTAGCCAAGGTTCCTGGCGTAGTGCGATGCCCAACCCGGTGGCCCAAGCACGCAACATCGAACCTTTTGGCTGGAGCATGGACCGGTCCATCCACCGTTGAAGCAAGGCCCCATCATGGCCCGTCGTGGACGGGCCGAAGAGGCATTCCAGTACCTCTTGCTCGTTCATGGGGGCCTCAAACCACACTCGGCTTGCATCCTCAAACAAGGCGACATGCTCCGGAAGCGAGGGGTTGAGCGAACATAGTATGCAGGTAGCCACAGCAAAACGATGTTCCTCGCCGTGTTGGAGGTGCTGACGCCACCGCAGCACCGTGGTGATGTCATGGGCCGCTTCTGCATGAATTCGTTGGAGCGCCTTGCGCCGCCATGAACGGCCGCCCGAGGTCAAGGCAAGCGGAAGATCAGCCAGTGGTACATCATGGACAGGCATCAATTCCACCCAACCACCTGGAAGACGGTCTCGCAACCGAATCCAACGGGCTGGACGATGGGCCGGGGGCGAGGCGACCCATGACGCCAGTGCGTCGGTGGACTCCAGTGCATTCGCCTTGACCTCATCGCCCGTCGGAAACAAGTGAAGCGCTTCGGTGAGGCGCTGGCCGGCCAACCCGTCAGGTGAAGTCGACGAAAACGCCCGTTGTGGATGGGCGATTGAAGCCGCCAACAACTCTTCTGCATTGCGAGGCACAGCTTCCATTCGTTGGCGATGACCCATCGGTTCCCGGTCGTCGAGATGCAGGTTGAGGTCGAACTTGACGGAGCGGCTCAACTGAACCTCAACCGTCCCTAAGTCTTGACCGTCAACCAACAAGGCGCTTCCCTTTGATTCAGGAAGACCACCATGGCGCGTCACCACCGCTCTGCAAGCCGGGTGAGTGAGCCAGCGAGACAACACCGGAGCATCCGGTTGTTCAAACGCCCAGTCCACCACAAATGGAATCCGGCCGTCCTCCATGATGTGGTGAAGCACGGCCAAAACGGCCCGTTCAGCCACACCGTGGGTGTTGAACCAACCGGAGCGCAACGAATCGTGTGTCCATTGTTGCTCTCCAAATTCGAGAAGAAGCGAACGCATGAGTGGCGACACATCTTGTTCCATGTCCGTCTCAAGTTCCATGACCAACGCTCGGTAGTGTTCTTTCCGCCGTGCAGTCGCCATGCGAGGGTGTTTCAGTTGAAGCCAAAGGTGCAACACGGAAAACGGCAAGGGCACGGGTAAGGCGACAGGCCCGTCGCTGAGCGCAATGGCGCCATGAACGACGTTTCCAATCAACAAGTTTCGATGGGCTGCAGATCGAAGATGAGCCAGGAGCCCGTTGGATGGTGCATAACCTCCGTTCAACCCCGGCACGGTGCCGATTTCGACCTGCCCCAATGATAGGACGGAGGGTACATCCAACCCGCGACCCGCCTCCATGGTGAATGACTGCCCTTCGACCAACCCCCGATGGCCTCGCTGCTCAAGCACGACGCCGCGAACCAATCCAATGCGCTGTTGCGTCGATTCAAACGCTGCGAGTGTGCTGGCTTCTCTCGGCGCAGGAGGTGCAGAAGCGGTTGCATCGGTGAGCGTGTACCACTTGACAGCATGACGCGGCGCCAGCACCCACGCCCCCCCTGAATTTCCACTGGAAGAAGTCGAGCTGTCTCCTGGTCCCTCGCCTACGAAAACGAAGGACGAATCAGGTGGTTCCATGTAAGCAAGGAGCACGTTGGCCTCATCGGCATGAAGCACCATTGGATGGCGGGATGCCCTGAGATCCACCGCATACTGCTGCATTTTTCCGAGCGCATCTTCTTCGAGCCGATCATGACCAAGTTGACTCAGGTAGATCGGCGCATTTCGGAGCCCCCCGCGCTCGTCCCTTGTTACCAACCCGGCTTCCCTCAGTTGGCGACATGCAAGCGAGGCGTGGGGCATTCGCATGGTGAACTGCTTGGCGATGTCCGACACCGTTGAGGGACCATGGCGCAACCAAACCAGAATCTGGCGTTGAGCGGTTGATCGGATGGTGCGATGTTTCATCACAAGTCACCTTGACATGCCCGGGAGTGGTTTGACCATGTCTTTTGCTCCTAAAAAGGCTTTGAAGTTAATTTTAGTTATATATTTCCAGTGGAACTGTGAAAAATAACTTACATATTCATGCCACGGTGTTGGAAATACACTGCAATTGAGGCATCAAACGTAACCAAATCGTCCATCCGAGGAGGAACCATTATATCAGCGGCCTCGCTCCTCAACTTTAGTGGCACATCACCAAGAAGGCCACTCAAAAAATGACAGGAGGGACCAACCATGAAAACAACACGCATCCGTGAAAAAATCAAGAAATTCTTAGGCGATCGACCACGAAACACTGCAGAGATTCTGGAGTACATCAACAGCACCATGCGTCATGGCACCACCAGCCAACAGCTGGGCAACGTGCTCTCCAAGGACAAGGACATCGTCAAGGTCGGCTACATCAAGCGCTCCGGCATCCTGTCGGGCGGCTATGACATCTGTGAGTGGGCCACCCGCACCTGGGTGTCCGAGAACTGCCCCGAGTGGATCGAGGGTACACCCATCATCGTTGACAGTGAAGGCAACTTCATGACCAACGCTGACGAGAAGCTCTGAACCGCTACTCCTCTTCCTCGTACTCGACCCCAAGGGTCGCCATCAACAGGTCCATCTTGGCGTGGATTCGTCGCAACTCGGTGTTCACACCTTCTTCTGAGTCGGCCTCCAACGCCACCACCGTGTTGGTGAAAATGGCAACAAACATGTTGAGGAAGGTAAACGTGGTCATGAAAATAAAGATCACAAAATAGATCGCAACCCACCAACCTTTCTCGTTGATGAGGTCGCGAACGATACCGTTTGACCACGACTCCAGCGTCATGACTTGAAACAGCGAATACAACGATCGCCCGAGGCTTCCAAAGTATTCCGGGGAAACCGACTGGAACAGAGCGGTTGAGAGCACCGCAAACACATAGGTCACAACGAACAGCAACGTCGCCACGGCAGAGAGGCCTCTGACGGAGAAAATCAGTGATTCAGCAACCAGTTTGAGTTCCGGAATTCGTGAGACCAATCGGAACGCCCGCAAAACACGGAACACCCTGAACACGGCGAAGAAATCACGAGCGGGAATCAAAGCAATACCGACGACAAGGAAGTCAAACACACACCAGGGGTCTCGGAAGAAATCTCGCCCCATGGCGTAAATTCGAAGCAAGATTTCCAGGACAAAGACCGTCAAGAACAAGCCGTCAATACGCTGCAGAAAGGTGTCGCCTCTTGGACCCCACTCGTAGGTCTCAAACCCAATGGCGATGGAACTGGCCAGGATAGCAACGAAGACGATGTTGTTGAACCGTTCAGATTCAACCAAGACTCGAATCCTTGTACGAACACTCTCGGTCATCAGGAAGCAAAAGTGCAGGCAGAGTTTAATCCCTGCCCCGGCAGAAAGGTGCTTCAGTTGCCTTCGAAGATGGACATCGCCTCGTCAACCGAAGCGCCTTCGCAAATGATGGCGTGGCAGGCGGCCGTCATGCGAACGGCTTCTTCGGTCGTCTTCTGGTGAATGTTGCGACCGGTTGCAGCGCCTCGGCATCCGGAAACAGCCATTTGATCGTAAAGTCGCTGAAGGAACTCACGTGGAGGAAGCGAACCGCCGCCCGAGCAGATGATGCCCGTGCGACCCGCTGCCTCAACGGCGATTCTCAATGACTCAGGCTGAGTCATGCCTTCGAAGGCCTTGGGGTAGTTGACTTTGGCAAAGTCTGCACCAATGCAACTGGCAACGCCTGCTGCGCCGGAGATCAGTTGCGGGTCCTTCTCGTCAGCCACCGCTTGACCGCGAGGGTACATCCACACGACTGAAATCATTCCGAGTTCGTGGGCCTGGCGAATAAAGTGAGCAGCTTCTGTCAGCATTTCATGCTCGTACTCGCTTCCGATGTAAACGGTGTAACCAATACCGACCACGTTGATGCCGTTGTGGACCAACGACATCACGTCGTCCATGTCCCAAAGGGCCTGACTGATGGGGTCGCGTTGGGCGGTCTTGACGAGGTGCGACTTGGAGTTCAACTTCACGAGGTAGGGCACGTCGGGATGGTCTCGAGCGTATTGCGCGATCAGGCCGCACTGGCCGGCGAGGACGCCGATGGTGCCGTCAGCATGGGCTCGCGCTCCAATTTCGAACAGATGACCGGGGTCGTTCGACGAGAGCGGAATGGTCTTGCCACCGTCGTAGAAATCATCGTTCAGGTGTTCGATTTTCTGGTCGCAAGCGAAGAGGTTCATGCTCCCCGTGCCCGCAGTAGCGGCGGCCATGTTGTCGAGGTAGGTGTCGATCAACTCGTCGGGAACATCGGCTGGAACGTGGATGTTGTTCATGGATACCACGCCGAAGTTCACTGCCCGGTGAAGTTGGCCACACGCTTCTCAACGTAAGCGGCGATGCCTTCCTTGGCGTCGGTGCTGTTGAAGAGGGCAGCTTGGAGTTCACGCTCGAGTGCCAGGTGGTATTCGAATGGAATCTCCGGACCGGTTTGGCAGGAGCGCTTGATGTTGCCAACGGCCTTGACGGCCTTGTTGGGCAGGGTGAACTGGCTGCACCAGTCGAGGATGTCTCGGCGGAAGTCATCGGGGTCGCCTTCCCAGATGTGGTTGATGAGGTTGCAAGCGTGGGCGTCCTCGAAGGACATCAGTTCGCCGGTGACCATCATCTCGAGGGCCTTGGCCTTGCCGATGAGGCGGGTGAGGCGAGCGGTACCGCCGGTTCCGGCGAGCACACCGAGGTTGATCTCAGGCAGGCCAACCTTCCCGGAGTTCTTGCGGGCGATGCGGATGTCGGCCGCCATGGCGATCTCAAGTCCACCGCCGACAGCGTGGCCGTTGATGGCACACACGACAAGTTTGGCCGTCTGCTCGAGACGAGAGAGGGTTTCGTTGGCGTGAAGGCAGAAGTTGTACTTGAAGCCGGGGCTGACACTGTTGAGCATCTGAATGGAGGCACCTGCAGAGAAGAAGGAGGCTCCGTTGCCGGTGAGGACAATGCAGGTGACGCTGTCGTCGAAACGAGCACGGACAATGGCTTCGTCGATGTCTCGCATCATGCCGTGAGTGTACGTGTTGGGCGAGCGGTCGTTGGGGCCCTCAAGAGGGGCACCGGCCGAGTCAGAGGTCAATTCAATGACGGCGATGCCGTTCTCGGTCACACCGTAGTTGACAAGTCGGTTTGGCATGGGTTCAAGTTTCAATCCATAGAGGTCGCTCATGCCTTGAGCCACAGGGGTTGGTATTATGAAGAAATCGCTGAGATTTCTTGCGCCTCACCCTCGGCGTTGCTCGTGAAGGAGACATGACCGCCACCTCGGCGCACCGATTCCCATCGTGCTTTGACCTCAAGGGCCGCCTCGCTCTGCTCCCACATGTCGCGAGCTTTGGCCTTCCTGAACGGCAGCCGAAGCGGGCGTGTTGGACCCTCCATTCGCTTGAGCATGAACGGCGAAGTAACTCGGAACACCAGCCGCTTGAACAAACTCGGACGGAACAACTTCCCAATCCATCGAAGACCATCGCCGCTTCGCTTCTGATCTCGCATCCACTGCACGCACATGCGCTTGAAGGTGCGGTCGCCCACTCGGTTCATGAGCCAGCGATTGGCCACACTTGTTTGGACGTAAGGGAGCAGTTGACGGCGAACTTCCTTTTCGTAGGGCTTTCCTCCAAGCATTTCCTCTGCCGCCAGGACGCCGGACCACACCGCCATACGCATCCCAAAGCCCCACATGAAATCCTGCAAACCACCGGATTCACCAACAAAATGCTGGCCGGTTTCCGGAACGGTGTAGAACCCGTTGAGGGTAAAATCGCCTTTGCCACCCACTCGCTTCACGGGCTGCATATCCATGTCGGGGTAGAGGCGCTGGTAGCAGGCGATGGTCTCGTTGAGGAAACGTTCGCTTTTCTTTTGCTTGCGCCACAGGCAGGTGCAAATCAGACCCACGCCGTCGATGACGATGAGGTAAGAGTAAGCACCGGGGGCAAGTTTGTCGTTCAATTGGAACGCAATGTGGTTCGGGTGCGAAGTGTGGAAAATCTCACCGAGGGCGATGGCCGAAGTGTCTTTTGGCCCGCAGGCCACGATGTCGGCGTCCTTCTCATCGATACGAGATTTGTAATGCAGGGTCGCGCCAGCCTCAATGGCCATGCGTTTGAAGGCCTGATCAATCGTGTGGTCGGAGGTCCCCCGCTCAACGATTCGGTAGGCAACACCATCGGTCTTGGCTTGGGTCACAACATCGTCGGGATGAATCAAGTCCACAACAGAAAATGAAGTGGATTTGAACGCCGTTGAGTCAAAGCCCCAGCGTTCGAGTTGATCAAAGAAATCAGCATCCATGCTCCAATTTTCCAAGGCTTGGAAATCACCGTCGAACCGAGCTCCAGAATCGTGCCGGATGTCGTGCACGTGCACCTCACGCCCTGCCCGAGCGAGCAATGTAGCAGCCGCCAACCCCGAAAGGCCCGCTCCCATGATGGTGACGGGGGCGGATGGAGGACCGTCGGCCATGACCTCCCATGGGGGCGTGAGGTTTGAATGATGCCCTCCCCTCGCATCTCCATGACGGGTAGGGTGGTGGTTGAGGAAGCCCCTGATGTCCTTCTGCCCGACGCCCTTCGTGCCAAGATGAACACTGAGGGGTGCGGCGCCGTCGTCTCCTTTGTCGGCTTGACACGAGAAACAGAGGGCGAGGCCGATGTCTTGAGATTGGAATTTGATGCGTGGCAGGACCGGTTAACGCCCGTCCTCCATCGCCTTGCGGAAGAAGCGACACGTGAATTTGGTGTGCTGGCGGTGGCCATGGCTCACCGGACCGGCTCGGTGGGGCCGCAGGAACCCATCGTTGCCATTCACGTTGGCAGCCCGCATCGAAAGGAAGCCTTTCAGGCATGCGAATGGCTCATTGATGAATTGAAGAAGCAAGCACCCATATGGAAGAAAGAGGTCACCACCGAAGGGGAGACCTGGAAGGAGGGGTTGGGTTGAGCGAGAAAACCATTGAGGGCATCATCAACATCGGACAGAAGCCTGTGGTTGAGCGACGAGCAACCGCCCGTGGAAGGGTGCTGTTCAGCCAAGCCACGAAGGACGCCATTGTCTCAAATCAAATCAAGAAAGGCGACGTTCTCGAGGCTTCGACGATCGCCGCCATTCAAGCCGTGAAGGACACCCCTCGTATCATCCCTCATTGCCACCCCATTCCACTCGAGGGAACCACCGTGGACTGGTCGTGGGAGGGCACCGGTTTGTGGTGCTCCGTAACGGTCAGCGCCCACTACAAAACAGGCATCGAAATGGAGGCGCTCACCGGCGTGGCCGCTGGCCTTCTGTGCGCCTTTGACATGGTGAAATCCCTCGAAAAGGACGACGATGGTCAGTACCCTGTTGCCCGCATCACCGACCTCGAAGTCGTTGAAAAATTCAAGGGAAACTGAACCGTTGACTTGATGGCGTTCCCGCGATTCCAACCACTCATGGGCATCATCGGCGACCTTGCACACCACTTTGTCGAAGCCGTTGACCAAGCAGCCATCGCTTCCGCAGCCTGGCGAGGAAAGGGCGACAAGAACGCTGCTGACGACGCTGCCGTTGAAGCCATGCGGCGCACCTTCGACGCTGTGCCGTTTGACGGACGGGTGGCCATCGGCGAAGGTGAGCGAGACGACGCCCCGATGCTGTACATTGGTGAAGAGCTCGGTTCGATGGTGGGTCAGGCTGGCGCCCCGCAGATTGACATCGCCGTTGACCCGCTTGAGTGCACCAACAACTGCGCCGACAATCTTCCAAATTCCATCGCCGTGCTGGCAGCAGCCCCCCGAGGGACCCTGCTGCACGCTCCCGACTGCTACATGGACAAACTCGCTGCTGGCCCCGCCCTTGCGGACCACGTGGCGCTCGACGGCGGCGTGGCCTACAACATTGAACAGGCCATGCATGTTCTTGACTGCGAGGCCGGTGACGTTCGCATCGTAGCCCTTGACCGTGAGCGGCATGCGGGGTTGTTCAAGGAGATTCGAGATGCTGGCGCCCAACTTCACTTGCTGAGCGATGGTGATGTTTCCGGCGCCATTTGGGCTGCGAAAGACGACGGCCCGTACGACATGCTCATGGGCATCGGTGCTGCGCCAGAGGGCGTCATTTCAGCCACGGCCATCCGAGGCGTTGGAGGGATGTTTGAGGGACGACTCGTGTTTCGCTCACCCGAGGAGGAAGCGCGTGCAGGGACCATGGTCGGCGACGATTTGACCCGCCTTTGGAAGGCCCACGACCTCTGTCAGAGCGAGGATGCCATCTTCGCTGCAGCTGGCGTCTGCGACGGCTACCTGCCGGGCGTCAAGGTGGACGCCACCCACACCACCACCTACAACGAACTCATCGACGTCGCCAAGAACAGCGTGGTGAGGTCTGAGCAACGACGACCCCTGTGATTTACCGAGGCGCAACCATGGCTCAACAGCTGCGAATCGATGTACGCCTCCCTCAAGGCCACTGGGCGGGCGACGTGACTCGTGAGCATCCTTCGGCAACGCTTCGCATCGAACAACACATGCCGCTGAGCAAGGGGCGCGGTACGGCTCGCTGCTGGAGCAACGAAGCCATCCATGCCACCGTGTTGGCCCACGGTGGTATCGACGAATGCAGCGAACCGGAAGACGGCCGTTTCTCGGTCAACATCTCGGCGGGTGGAGGTGGATTTCTCCGACCGCTCGTCGACCTCGGCGTCGTGCCGCGAACCCCGTTCGAAGTCCGAGACGGCTGGGTTGAATGGACGGTTGAGGGTACGCGAGAAACCATGAGGGCTCTCATCAACCGGTTCAGAAGCGATGAGATCCCCCACCGGCTCCTCTCGACCCGAAGCACGGGCGCACGATTGCTGACACCGCGCCAGCGAGAGGTCTTCGAAGTCGCCTCGCGTGAGGGCTACTGGGACGTGCCTCGCCGCATCAACCTCACCGAGCTCGCCGGCCTACTCAACGTCGCCAAATCCACGCTTTCGAATCAACTCCAACGCATTGAATCGGCCGTCTTTCATGCCTTCACTGAAGAGATCCGTCGCCAAAGTGGCTAACATGTTCGCACGAACATGTTCGTAAAGGGTATAAGGAGGTCCCCGTCCATGTATCAGCATGGACAACCTACCGAAGACTTGGGACGACTGGATTGAGAACTTCAAAACCTGGCAAGACAACGTCGGCTACGACCGCGAATGGATGGGTGACTTTGACCTGTCCATTCAGTTTGACTGGGAGCGTGCAGGCGACGTCATCGAGTTTGGTGACTACGCCGGCCGAGCCAAGTGGGAGCGATCCCTCCAGGTCCCTCACCAGAGCATGCGAGACGCCCTCGTGAGCATGATCACCGTTCAGGGCGACACCGAATTCGCCTCCGTTGAGCAGCAGCGCCACCTCCTCGCCACCGCACCAACCGACTACGACCGCTACGCCGCGGCCCGCATCATGGCAGAGGAGCAGCGACACGGCTGGCAGATGGCCTACCTTCTCATGACCTACTTCGGTCAGCAAGGACGACGTGAGGCACAAAAGCTCCTCGAGCGCAACGCTCAGGACGGCGACCGCCTCCTCGGCGCCTTCAACCGCCCCATGCCCCACTGGCTGGACTTCTTCTGCTACACGATGTTCGTGGACCGTGACGGCAAGTTCCAACTTGGCATGCTCTCCACCTCGGCGTTCAAGCCACTCGCTGCCAGCATGGGCCCCATGCTCAAGGAAGAGTCCTTCCACCTCGGCACCGGTTCGAACGGTCTGCGCCGCATCATCAAAGCCGGCGTGATTCCTCTTGACATGCTTCAGCGCTACATCAACAAGTGGGTGTCCACCGCTCACGACCTCTTCGGTGTTGATGAATCCTCCTCCGCTCACTGGGCGTACGTCTGGGGCATCAAAGGACGCTGGGACGAGCGCAAGAAGCTCGAAGGCGATGTTGAAGTGTCCAAGGAGACGTTGAACGAAGAGGCCCGCAAGCACTACCACGAGGAGATCGTGGCTGAGGTCAAGAAACTCTGCGGCTACCTTCCCGAAGGTGCTGCCGACCTCTATGTCCCTCACGAGAACTTCCACCGCGAAATCGGCCACTTCAAGCGGCAGCGCTACACCGTAGAAGGTACCCTGTTCGAAGGCTCCGACGACGAGTGGGATGCCTACATGGCCGCCCACCTCCCCACCGCCCAAGACGAAGAAGACCTCAAGGAACTCTTCAAGCAACAATGGGTGGCTGAGAAGCCCATGACCGCTCGCCAAATCGCCTCTGGCATTGGCGCAAGTGCCTGAACACCGGAGTGATCGTTGATGATTCCCGTCGCCCTCTACGGTGTCGACGCCGAGATGTGTGAACGCTTCTTCGAAGACCTTCCCGGTCTTGTCACCGACGCCTACGAAGACCGATCCTACATCGAATCACTGTACGCCGTTCAAGCCGAGCAATCCATTGAGCACATCAGCATCGCAGACCAGTGGGCTGAACGTGTTCCGTTCGCTTGGCCCGAGGACATCGTGAACGAAGTGGAGATGGTGCTTCGAACCACCAACTACCCCGATGTTTCGCTGCTCGAGCACCTCATGACTCTCGACGGCGTTGACGCCCAGCGAATATCTGAATGGATGCACTTCTCCACCAATTTGTTCCCCATCTACTCCGAAAAAGCGTGCCAAACACTGCAAAAGATGGGCCTTGACACCCCGTACAAACCCGACGACATCGCCAGTTATGGCCTGTACGTGAACAGGATTGAAGGCCTCAAGCTCCACGCCCCAGCCGCAGGACTTCCGGAAATCGGCCTCCCCCGAACCCGGATGCTGCAGTTGGGCCTGGAGCGATTTGAATGAACAACGCCAGTGTTCATGCCAAATTGGTCATCGTCGCTGCCATCTGGGGTTTTGGTTGGCCTGCGGGCCGTGTGGTCGCTACGGAGTTACCGCCCATTGGCGCAGCATGGATTCGCTATGTCATGGTCGTTGCCTTGTTTCTGGCCTACCTCAAGTGGTCGTCACAGTGGATCATGCCCTCACGCTCACAGTGGAAGCAGGTGGCGCTCATCGGCTTGTTTTCGACCTTCATGTACCAGGTGCTGTTCATGTTCGGCATGGGTTACACGGCCGCTGGTGACGCCTCACTGATGATCACCTTCAATCCGCTCTTCACGGCTTTTCTTGCCGTGCTGCTCCTCGACGAACGCATGACCTGGCGGCTTCTTGGGGGCTTGGCCCTTGCCGTAGCCGGGATCGCTGTGCTCTTTTTTGCTTCGCCCAACACGGACATTCCTGCGGTGGACCGATGGATTGGAAACGCCTTCATCGCCGGTTCTGCCTTTGCATGGGCCATGTCAACCATCGTCATGAAACGCGTCATGACCGATACGCCGGACGATGCGCTGGCCCCCCTGAGCCCGCTTCACCTGACGGTCTGGTCCTCCGTTGTTGGGTTGTTCATTCTCACGCCCTGGGCAGGGATTGAAGCGGTGGGAGCAGCATGGACCTTCCCGAGTGCTGAGGCGTGGGTCGGCATCGTGTTCCTCGCCGTCTTTTCCACGGTGGTGTCCTACGTCTGGTTTGCTGACGGCATCCGCATCATCGGTGCAGGTCCAGCAGCCTTCTACGTCTACCTCGTTCCACCGTTTGGCATCCTCGGAGGGTGGCTTCTTCTCGACGAACAACTCGGAACTTCGCTGGTCGTGGCCTTTGCGCTGATCGTCGGTGGCGTCACCTTGGCGCAATCCAAACAGAGAACCAACGAGCAAGCATCATGAAGGGCCTCTCCTTGCAAGGACCATGACCATTCGATGCGTGGCCGTGGTGGGCGCTGGAACGATGGGCGCCGGTATCGCTCAAGTGTGCGCCCAAGCCGGCTGGCAAACCAACCTCTACGATGCCTTCCCCGAGGGGCTTGAACGTGGCATGGAACGCATCGCAGCCTTCTGGGAGAAGGGCATCGCTCGAGGCAAAACCACCACTGAGCAGCGAGACGCATGGTCGGCCAACTTGACCGCTGTTGGCGACCTCGCTGCGGCGGTCGGACAGGCCGACCTCGTAATTGAGGCCGTGCCAGAAATCCCCGACTTGAAGCACAGCATCTTCGCACAACTCGACGAACTCGCCCCCGCTCACGCCGTGCTCGGTACCAACACCTCCTCGCTTTCCATCGCCGACATCGCCGCTGCTACGTCTCGG
>CAXRAL010000089.1:0-32881 GCA_964228815.1 Candidatus Poseidoniaceae archaeon | reverse complement strand
GACGGTGTACGTGTGGTTGTGATGGAGATTGATGGCGACCTCAAATCCATGACCACGATGCTCAAGGAACTGACATTGGATACCTCCAAGCCCACCTTGGCGGTGCTTGGCTCAAGGGACGGAGGCGGTAAACTCATGATCGCCGCCACTGAAAACACCGTCGCCAGCGAACGGTACAACGCCGTTGATTTGCTCCGTTCCATTTCGCCACACATCAAGGGTGGAGGCGGTGGCAGGCCGACGTTTGCTCAGGGCGGCGGTTCGCATGCTGATGGCTTGGACGATGCCCTCGATGCCGCACGGTCAGCGTTGGGTGTCTGATCACAACAAACTTCGAAGCGCCTCTCGGTCAAAGTGTGAAACGGCTTGATTGAATGCATCCTGTGGCGTGAACCAAGCGGCTTCCGAGATCTCTTCGGTTTGAAGGGTGAGTTCGTCGAGGTCTCCGCTCCAAGTTGAGCGATAGGTGAACGAGACGAACGAAATGCCTTCGTCGTTGAAGATGTTCTGCGTGATGACGGGTTCAACGTCATCAAGCACGATGGTGAGCCCCAGTTCCTCAAGTGTTTCGCGAACGCAGCCAACGGCCGGATGTTCATCGTGGTCCATGTAGCCGCCCGGGAGCGTCCAGAACCCTCTGAAATGGCCCCGCTCAACTTTTGCCATCAAGACATCACCGGATTCATTGCACACCATGACCTTTGAAACAAGTCGATGGATGGACCGATAGATGGCATCCCGAGCGACGGGATGGACGGCATTGTCAGCGGCACAGGCGTCTTTCCATGCCCAATCATGTGGCCAGGCAATCTTCGGGTAGGCTTTCACCACGTTGAACTCAGCACCGCTGTATCGGAGGCAGAGGATGTATTTCTCCTCAAATTCAATCTCCATGGCTTGCACTTCAGCACGCGTGGGAAACCGTAGGCTAACGTCGGTTTCAAAGCGGCCTTTGACGGGTTGGAGGGGGCCGTTTCCACGTTCGTCGACCAACAGCACCTTCCAGTCGTGCTCCAGGTGGATAACCTCGGAGGGGTGCATGTCTCTTCCACATCTCCGCCGGTCAAGAACCCTCGCTCGTCGTTGTTCATTCCTTGGGATGCTCAATTTCTGTCGGTTCAGGAAGCGTCGCTTGAAGGGTCTCAGCGACTTTGAGTTCCTCCAGTCGTCGGGCTTGTGGTAAGACCCGTCGTCCGTAGGATGTCATCGTAGCATCGAAGGCTTTGGCTGCTTTTGAGAGGTGCCCACCGACCTTGGTGAGGTGCTCCATGGTCGTGTTCACCCGCTTGTAGAGTTCACGTGAGACCTCGTAGATTTCGTTGGCACCTTCGGCCAAAGCGTGTTGTTGCCAGTACAGGGCCACGGTTCTCAGCAAGCCCAGCATCGTGACGGGTGTGGCGATGAGCACGGATTTGCTCATGGCGTAATCCATCAAATCCGCATCCATCGAAAATGCAGCGGCCGCCATGGCTTCACTTGGGATGAACATCACAACATGATCGAATTCACCCTCAATGGTTTCCTGATATGCTTTTTTGCTCAATTCTGCAATTCTGCCCCGCATGGCCTTGGCGTGTTTGTTCAACAACACAGTCTGCTCCTCGCCCGGATCAAGTTCAGCCGCTTGAAGGAAATGAGCGCCGGTTGCTTTGGAGTCGATGGGAATGACGCCGCTGTCTGGCAATCGGACCACGAAATCCGGTCGACTGCCGTCAGCGAGGGTCGTTTGCTCATCAAAATCGATGTTTTCGCTCATCCCGGCCATTTCGAACAACCGTCGAAGTTTGACTTCGCCCCAGTTGCCACGTGCTTGGCTTGAGGTGGTCAATGCAGTTGAGAGTGCCGTGGTGCGAGTGGAAAGCGATTCTGTCTTTTCTCCCAATTCCCTAAGATGTCGCTTGATGCCTTCATAGGCTCCTGCACGCTCTTTTTCTATTTCTGCATTCATGACGGTGAGTTTTGCCATTTCCTCTTGGATGGGCTTGACAAGGTTGGCGACCTCCAGTTTACGCAGTTCCAGTTCATGGGCCGCCTCTTGTTGTTGATTGACGAGCTTGGCTTGCGCCATCTCGAGGAATCGGGTGGAATTCTCCTCACCGATTTTGATGGCGATGTTTTCCACCTCAGCCCGGATTCGTTGTTCGTTTCCTTCTGCGCTGGCCTCGTTGGCCCGAAGCCGCTCCTCTGCCCGGATGAGTTGGCCAGAGAACGATTGCTTGGCGAGCAGCCATCCGATGGAAGCACCGATGGCAAGGCCAGCGAGGAGGAGTCCGTATTCAAGGAGCGCTGTCATGCATGGACAATCACGACGACGGTATATGATGAATCCCCCAACATCAATGTTCAAATCATTCCTGTGCCTCGCTGCCATCATGCGTTTTGAACAGTTGAACGAGGGTGTTTGGGCCATGACCTACCTCATTGTTGACGAGGCAACCAGCGAAGCGGCCTTGGTCGACCCTGTGTACGATTTTATGCAACAGTACGTTGACCTCCTTGAGAAGGATGGTCTCACGCTGGTGTACGTCATCGCTACCCACACCCATGCCGACCACATCACGGCTTGCTTCACCTTGCAAGAACAGTACGGCTGCGAGTACGTCATGTCGACCGAAACGGCGAGTCTTGGCGTGACCATGCACGTCGATGATGAGGAGAAAATCATGCTCGGTTCCATTCCCATCCAGTTCCACGCCGCCCCGGGGCACACCAACGATTCCATGATCGTCCATGTCCCCGGCTACATGATGACGGGCGATTTCCTGTTCAACGGCGCCGGAGGTGTTGGTCGAGACGATCTACCCAGTGGTCGAATTCATGTCCACTGGGACGCCCTCCAGGTTCTTTCCCGGTTTGAAGGATCTACCGTGGTGTGTTCGGGCCACGACCCTCCCGGTACCGAGATGATGTCGTTGAACTGGAACCGAGAACACAACCCGATTTTACGCATGACCTCGTATGAGGAGTTCAAAACCTGGCAAGATGAAACCGTTGCAAAACTCGGAAGCGTTTCCAAAATCAAAACGGCCATCCCCGCCAACCTGTTTGGCGAGTTGCCAGAACGCATTCCTTGGCTCGATTGAACCTATTTCTTCAACGGGTTTTCCGGTGCCTTGGTGTCCACCGGGATGCTGGGCAAATTTTGCAGGTCTTCAAAACTCATTTGTTGCCGTGCTGCCGTGTTAAACGCCGTAAGACGCTCATCCATGCCCATTCGAACGTTGAAATCAATGCGGCCTTTGGTGCGGGTGAGGTCGTAGGACAGCGGATCCAGGTACTCGATCACTTGCACTTCGAAGTCCTGACGAACTCGCGCTCCACGCCACGATGAATACCCCCACCGGTAGGAGATGCCAACAATGGCCGCGCCGTAGAGGAGTGTGAGCACCACCGTGGCGAAGAGGATGGGGTTTCCATCCACGTCCCGTGATTCCTCAAGCAGGTTGCGACCCAGCAAGAACAGCAAACCGATGCCCACCACCGGATTAAGCACACCTTCGAGCCACTGGTTAACCGGGACCAACCGTCCTTTGGCGGGATCGACAAAGACGAGATCGGCCTCAAACGCGGTGTTCAGCACCGAGAGGATGGAGAGCAAGACCATGTAGAGCAGGGAGGACACGATCAGTTCCACGGTCCATGAATCAAGGTCCAACACCCAGTGCACAATCAGCCACGCAAACAAGCCTAAAAATGCGGCCTGCGGAACGTAGTTGAAGTGTTCAATGTGCTGTGAAAACTCCGTTAATGAGCGGCGCTGCTCTTTGTTTCCTCGGTGCGGTTTCGGGATGTGAATCACCTGCCAGTGCAACAACCGCTCGATGGTTTTGAGCGCCAAGATGAGCAGGCGCTGCCGGATCAAGAGGTATTCCATGAACAGCATGAAGGGAAAACCGATGAGAATGAGGGGCAAGGCCATGATGGCGGATAAGGGGAGGATCAGCAGGGCGGGAAGGAGCAAAAAGTGCGACAGTGTCAGTGGATGCAGCAATTCAGCTTCGATGAGTCGCTGTTTGGCGGGTGGGATGCGAAGATTCCGAGCGATGTCGTCCAAGGTTTGCGAGAAGGATGCGACTTGGTGTCCCGAATCCACGATTTGTCGAACCACCGTTCTGTACTCCGAAACTTCATGTCCGACCCCAACCCAAAATTGCCAGGCGAGCCGCATCGGCAGGGCAAGGAGCAAGGGAAGGGCCAGAATACCTGCGCCCCAAAGCAACTCTTGCAGTTCGGTTGCCACGGACCTTCCCCGTCCTTGCCACTCAGCAGGGGTTGTTGAAAACAGCGGTTCATTTCGTCTGCAAACCCAATGTTCTAACACCCTCGGAAAAGACACGGTCCATGGCTCGTATCGCCGTGACCGATGGGATGGATGAAAAGGCCGTTCAACGGCTCGAGAAAGCCGGTCACGAGGTCGTGCTGGAGCACATTGCTACCGACGATCTTCTCGGTGGGGCACTGGAAGGCTTCGATGCGATCATCATCCGCAGTGCGACCAAACTTCCTGCCGAGGTGCTCGAGGCCTCTGGCGACCGTCTCAAGGTGATCGGTCGTGCAGGTGTCGGTGTTGACAACATCGACCTGGTAGCGGCCGGTGCGCGGGGCATCAGCGTTGTGAACGCTCCCCGGGCCAGCACCCAGTCGGTGGTTGAACTGACCCTCGGCCATCTCCTCGCGTCGATTCGTCACCTGCCCCGTGCCGACCGCTCCCTCAGAGATGGCAGGTGGGAAAAGAAGGCGATGAAGGGCTCAGAATTGTCCGGCAAAGCCCTCGGCCTGATCGGGTTTGGTCGTATCGCTCAGTCGGTGGGCCGTGTTGCGCAAGCGATTGGCATGGAAGTTCACGCCTATGACCCGTACCTCCCTCCAAAGATTGCGAAAGCACAGGACACGCGGCTGCACAAGACCGTGGACGCCCTCTTTTCCAACTGCACGCACGTGTCCATCCACTGCAACCTGACCGACGAAACGCACCACCTGGTCAACGCTGAGCGGCTGGCTTCCATGCCTCACATTGGCAAAGACGGCGCCCGATGCGGCAGCCACATCATCAATTGCGCACGGGGCGGAATTGTGGACGAGCAAGCCGTCTTTGAGGCGCTGCAGTCCGGTGTGCTCACTTCAGCCGCCCTTGATGTGTTCGAACAGGAGCCGGTGGACCCGAACCACCCGCTGCTTCAAATGGAACATTTTCACGGCACGCCTCACATTGGGGCGTCAACCGTTGAAGCCCAAGGGCGCGTTGGCATGGACATCGCGACCAATGTCATGGACGTGCTCAAGGGGCGAACCTGTGACTTTGTCGTGAATCGAGATCACCTCTAGCACTTTCACTTTCATCCACTGGGTCTTGCATAAGCATCCCTTGCTTGTTGGCTCTCGAGGGGTTATGGGTCGAAGTGTGCCGTCATGGAGGATGCGGGTTGAGAATGAATTGCAGAACTTGGCGCCGTACCGTCGCGCCTTAACTCCGATGGACCGTGAGGCCTTTGACGCCTTGCTCAACGAAGTCCGTGAACGAAGAACAGCGGGGGGGCTCCTTCCGACACTGAACACATGGCAACCGGCCGTGCTCAGCATGTTGGTCGGGTTGATGTCGGAATTGAACCGGGTTTCTGCTCGACTTGAAGCCCTTGAGGGGCGGCATGGCGATGATTGAGGGATGGCTTCTCGACGTGCATGCGAACAAGGACAACACCGGCATGACGGCGTGGGTGGTTGACGAAGACGGTCGTGCTCATGCGTGCGCCGTTCCATGGCAGCCGGTCATTCACGTTCACGCATCGTACACCGATCTCAACCGATTGGAGCATTGGCTTGAGCAGCCCGAAATCCGTCAGCGCTTCCGGCTCACTCAGCCCCACATGACTCGAGCGCGTTTGGATTTGGAGGCCACCAGCCAAAGCGACGTCCTCGAGGTTGGACTTGAATTGTTTCAGCACGTTCGTGGACTGGCGGAACACATTGAATCTCGAGGTGACTTTCATCGTTTCAAACTCTACTCCGTTGACGCTCATTTGGCCCAACGATTCCTCAACGACCACGGGTGCATCCCTTTTGCTCGGGTGCAGTGGTCACCCGATGAGCCGACGCGTCTGCTGATGTGCTCAAACACATCGGAACATGAGGGCTATCCTCCGTTTCACGTCGTCAAGTTGTCCGTGAAACGGACACCGGGCCAGGGGCTGCCAACCCTCCACGATACCGTTGAATGGTTCCGTTTTGAAACGGTCCATGAGCCTGGGTTCTCACCACGGCAACCGATTCAGTCGTTAACCGTCAAACGTACCGAACACGACTCCATGTCATCCATGCTGGCCGCCGTTCAAGCAGCGTACGATGCGATGGACCCGGACGTTCTTCTCACGGAGGGTGGCGATCAGCGTTGGTTTCCATGGTTGGTCGAGCAGGGTCGGCTTCACGACCAATCGATGGTGCTTGGCCGAACATCGGAATCGCTTCAGCAAACGACCAACCAGCGTACGGTCCATTCCTACGGTCAAACGCGCCACCGACACGGAGCGTTCTTCCTCAACGGCCGCCTTCACATCGACCTCAAGAACAGCTTCATTGTGAGTGAAGGCGGTCTTGCCGGCTTGTTTGAACTGGCCCAACATTCGCGGCAATCAGCCCAAATCATTTCCCGACTTTCACCGGGCTCGGTCATCAGCGCTATCCAAATGCGAGTGGCCATGGACGACGGGGTGCTTGTGCCGTGGAAGAAAAATCGCCCGGAGGACACAAAATCAGCCCTTGACCTCCTTCAGGCTGACCGAGGAGGTCTCTACCTTGACAGTCGCCCTGGTGTTCATGCGTCGGTGATCGAACTTGATTTTGCGAGTCT
This sequence comes from Candidatus Poseidoniaceae archaeon, assembly GCA_964228815.1. GTDB lineage: Archaea > Thermoplasmatota > Poseidoniia > Poseidoniales > Poseidoniaceae > Poseidonia. The sequence goes on along the minus strand of CAXRAL010000089.1, from coordinate 26,037 downwards.
GTTCCCGAGCATCATCGCCACACGAAACATCTCGCCTGAGACGCTGAATTGCTCGTGCTGTCAACCACCGAACGCAGTCTCCACACGCGGCATTGTCCCGCTTCACCCTGAACAAGCGGCCGATGAATTTCGTCGGCGTTCGGTTCACGCTCGTTTCGGCCACGGTCTCTTCCCGTTGGCACATGAGAAGGCCCTTGCCGTGCCGGGGCTCAACATGCACACCTGCGGGCGGACGCACGGTTTTCTGGGGCGTGTTGTGGCACCCATCATCGAGCGACGACGTGCGTTAAAACAGCAGCGACAACACAAAGGCGACGCTTTTGACCTGCGGCAAAATGCGCTCAAGTGGTTGCTGGTCACGTGTTTTGGTTATACGGGTTATCGAAATGCCCGTTTTGGTCGGATTGAAGCGCATGAAGCGATTTGTGCGTGGTCCCGCGACCTTTTGCTCACCACCATTGAGGAAGCGCAAAAGGACGGGTGGGATGTTCTTCACGCCATCGTCGACTGCGTTTGGCTTTCGGATTTCAAGGGGCGGACGCAGCATCAACGACGGGTGGACGCCAAGGCGTTTGGTCGTCGTATTTCTGAGCAGGTCGGCATTCCGCTTGAGTTTGAGGCTCACTACGATTTTATCGCGTTTCTTCCCAGCCGGGTCCACGGGTCCGGTTCATTGACGAAGTACTGGGCGTACGATGGGGATTCGTTCAAAGTACGTGGAATTGAGATGCGACAACATTCCACACCAGTCTGGATTCAACGATTGCAGCAGGCTAGCTTGGAGTGTTTGGCAGCCGGTGAGCGAAACGATGGCATTCCTTCGTTTGGCACACAACGTGCTGTTCTGCAACATTACAGAAGGGAAATTCAACGCTTGTCGAAGGGTGAAATCCCATTGCGTGAACTCGTCATTACCCGGCGAACCAGCCGCTCGCTGGGGGACTATCGCGTCAAGAACATGACGTACGCTGCCCTCATGCGAGCCAACGAACGTGGGTACGAGATTCCTGCTGGGGGGAAGGTTCGCTATGTGGTCATGGACCGTGAATCTGATGCCCTTCTGGACCGCGTCGTTCTTGCAGAAGAATTGGATGCGTTCGAGGTTGGTGTTCATGCGTGTGTTGATCACTACGCTGAATTGGCTGAACGTGCCATCTGGGCGATTCTCGCTCCGTTTGGTTGGACCACAGCGCAACTGCAAAACGAAGGTCGACAACCCTCGTTGTTGGCGTTCACGACTCCGTATGGTGCAACGCAAGAACCCCAACCGATGAGGCCACCTCTTGAGGATTGAGTCGTCGTTTCGGGAGCAAGAAAGCGGTTTGTGGGTCCCGTTGGAAGGGCTGCCACGTACCTTGGAGGCCACTTCGTCGGTGGATAACATGGAGCAGCCGTTGCCTTCGACGCCCTCGCCACGTACCTTCGAGGTGGTTTTGTGAATGACGACGCACGTACCTTACATGACGCGCAAGATCAGACGGTCCGTGGTCAAGGCCGGTGATGGCGACAACGGCCGTGTGGTGTCGGTGTGCGAGGTGGCGCAAGATGTTGGTGTGCCGTCGCAGAAGGGTGCGTGATTCCAACGATGAGACGGCATCGTCGCTGTGCATGGCCAACAAACCGTCCACCACCACCATCGGCGAGCGTGTGATGGCCAATTCATCGGGAAGTCGTTCCAATTGCCGGTCGAGTTGATGCAGCGTGAATCCTCGACTGAGGTAGAGCCGCGCCAGGCACGGTTCAGCCTCAGCGCCCATCGCCTCGAGAAGGGGGATGAACCGTGCGGGATCGATTCTGCATGCTCCGTCCACCCAGTGGACGGTTCGTCCCTGAACCAACGCATGCGCAACCCAATGCTCGGCAACACAACGCATGCTTTTGCCCGAACGACCAGGTCCGCTGAGGTGGTAGAGTTGGCCTGCTTGCGGTTGAATTTGAGCAGGATCAATGCCGTGCGTTCGGTGAACAAGGGCGAGGTGTTTTCCTGCGGTGGGGTTGGGGTTCTGCTTCATGTCAATCATTGAAGGTCGCTCTCGGGGGTCATCTATGCTTGTGAACACCCCTCAACTTGAACTGAACCATCATCAACTTCAAACACCGCTGGCGTGGATGATTGGTTGTGGTTGAGGAGCCGAGGACGGTTGAGGCAACAGGGCCTCGCGTGTTGATTCACTGCGACCTTGATGCGTTCTTTGCGGCAGTGGAAACGCTGCACCATGAATTTGATGACGATGTGCCGCTCATCATCGGTTCCGATCCAAAGCAAGGGCGTGGGAGGGGAATTGTCTCGACCTGCAATTACGCCGCTCGGACTTTTGGCATACGCTCGGCGATGCCCGTCTCCGAAGCATGGAGGCGCTGTCCGGCAGCCCCGTTTGGACCTGCCATCTACATACGGGGCACGCGTGGCCTGTACAGCCGTGCGAGTCGGAAGGTCATGGCGTGTTTGCGGGAACCAGCGGTGCTGTTTGAGAAGGCCAGCATCGATGAAGCCTACTTGGACGTGACCGAAACCGTCGGAGGAGATTGGGACGCAGCGTTGGCGCTGGCGAATCAGTTGCAACAGGCGATCAAAGAACGGGTGAACCTGACAGCCTCCTTTGGGATTGGCCCTACGCGAATCGTCGCCAAGATGTCCAGTGAGGTCAACAAGCCCAACGGAATTCATCGCGTCATGCCCGACGAGGTCGTGTCGTTTTTCCAGGGTCGCTCGCTCAGGGACATTCCCGGCATTGGGCCAAAGCGTGCGACCCAACTGGCTGAGTGGGGCTACACCACGGCGGATGAACTCCATGAACTCGGGGAACTCTCATTGGCACGATTGGCAGGCGACCGTTTCGCCCATTGGTTCATGCGAGTGGTGGAGGGCGAGAGCAGCGCTGTGGTCAGTCCGCTTCGCAGCAGGAAATCCATTGGTAAGGAGCACACGTTCGAACGGGACCTTGACGACCATGAAGACGTTCTTTCAAGGTTGGAGACGCTCGTAGACCTCGTCATGGAGCGTGCTCGCAGTCTTGGGGTATCCGGCCGATTGGGTGAGGTCAAAATCCGCTACACCGGCTTTGAAACGCACACCAGCGGGCGAAGCATTCCCGTGGCCATGGACGACGAGTCCGTGTTCAAGCGGTTGGCCAGGCAGCTCTTTGCGACCAACATCCGTCCTGAGAGCCGGGTCCGACTGATCGGCTTTCGCCTGGGTCAGTTGGAAATGCCTCCTTCGCGCCAAACCACCCTCTTCGAGGAAGAATGACTCAGGACAACTGGTGCATTCGGGTCAATGTGTCGGCGAATTCACTCAATTCGTCCGGGACCTGAACGCCCTCAATGGGTTGGTTCAGGGAGATGCCTTGCTCTTTCTTCGCCGCCCACGTCTGGCCGTTAAACTCCTGAAGGCTGGTTGAAAGCCCGCAGAGTCGGCTGCCTTCTTCGGTACCAAAGGCCACCTCTGGTAGCGGTGAATCGGGGAAGGCATCAACGTCCACCGCCGAATTACCGTACACGGTGCTGCTGATGTGGTGGGCAAAGAAAGGACAGACCGGGCTGAAAGCGGCCAAGAAATCACGAACCATTCGGTGCAGTGTCCAAGCGGCGGCCTTGTCATCGTCGTAGAGTCGAGACTTCACCATCTCAAGATAGTGACTCGGAAGAAGACCCGTGCCGAAGGTTTTGAGCGCTTGCGTGGCGGTGTAAATGTCCAGATTCGTCCATGCAGCCTCCACCTGGCTCATCGTCTGCTGGAATTCAGCCAGCACCCAGCGGTCCTCTGGTGCAAGGTGTTCGGGTGGTGTATCCAACTCTTCGGGCACATCAAACTGGGAGGCAAATCGGGCGACGTTGAACAATTTGGTCAGCACGCCGAAATACTTCTTCTCAATTTCTTCAGGGTTGATGTGGAAATCATCACCGACTTGAGCATCACACGCCTTCCAAAGCCGGAAACATTCGCTGCCAATTTTGTTCGCTCGGAGTTTGACGGAGCCGTCCGGTCCTTTGACCTGCCAAGAACCGGTTCGTCCTCCAGCGCCGCATTCGAGGACCGAGTCGGCGTCAATGCCGTTGCCGAGGGACTTGCTCATCTTTCGGCCCCACGGGTCCATGCCGAGTCCGTCGATCCAGACATGTTGGAACCCGGGTTGGTCGAGCACGAGTGTGGACTTGAGGAGGGTGTAATACAACCACGTACGAACGATTTCCTTGCCCTGTGGACGAAGGGCCGTTGGGAAGGCCTTCTCGAACACTTCAGGGTGGTTGAGGAAACCGCTGACGAAGAGGTTGGAGTTGGAGGAATCCATCCATGTGTCGAACACCTTTTCCTCACCAACGATGGTCCCGAGGGTCGCTTTCACATCCTCAAACGCACCCAAGTCTTCCCTGGATTCACGGTCGAGCACACGGCTGCCTGCTGGTGGCTGATGTTTCCACGGTTGGACATACGTTCCAGAAGGTGGAACGACGACCTTCGACTGGTCCTCGCTGTACCAAATGGGGATTTCAGTGTGGTACCATCGACGGCGGCTGATGGGCCAATCGATGCTGATGTTATCCATCCAGTCCAACAGGAACTGCCGGTTTCGAACCGGGTGGAAGGTGATGGATTCAATCTGCTCCCGCATGCGGTCTTGGATGTGTGTTTGACGAACGTACCACTCTTTGAGCAAGATGATTTCAACAGGATTTTTTCCTCGCTCTGACACGGGAATGTCTTGGTCCCGTTCAACGGCTTGCACCAACCGGCCCGACGCCTCAAGAAGTTCGATGGCTTTGGCTCGTGCATCCAGCACCGGCATGCCCTGCAACGGTCCTGCCACCTCGGTCATGGCGCCGTCGAGGTCAATCGCTTGGAAGGGCGTGAGGCCGAGTTCTCGGAACACAGCGACGTCGTTTTGGTCGCCAAAGGAACACACCATGAGGACACCGGTGCCGAAATCAGATTTCACCGACGGGTGCTGCTGTATCTCGACCGTGGTGGACCTCCCTTGCGTGTCCAACGGGAGGCTGATCTGCTGCCCGACGAGGTGTTGGTAGCGATCATCTTCAGGGTGAACAACAACCACGCCGCAAGCACAAATCAACTCGGGCCGTGTCGTGGAGATGACCAGTTCCGTTCCGTCTTCACAGGTCCATCTTACGTCAACCAATTTCGTCTTTCGTGGGAGTCGTTCAACCTCGGCATCGGCGATGGTCGTACCTTCCACAGGGTCGTAGATGTTGGGTCGGAGGTCCTCGACGATGTCGCCTTTCTTGAACAAGTCAACGAAAATTGACTGGGTTACGCTTCGGTAGTCGGGTGCATCGGTCAAGTATTCCCTCGAAAAATCACAGGAAAGGCCGACTCGCTTGGCCGTGCTTCGCATGGCCTGCGTGAACGATTCGATGGTGGTCTCGCAAAGTTTGAGAAATTCTTCACGGTCGTAAGTCTTCATCTTGCGTTTGGTGTTTTTCTCCACGGTGAATTCAATGTTGATCCCGTTTCGGTCAACACCCCAAGGGAAGTACACTTCTTTGCCCAAGAGGCGTTGACTGCGGGCGAGGACGTCGATCATGGAGTACTGGGCGACAGCGCCGATGTGCCATGTGCCAGACGGGTAGGGGGGAGGCGTGTCAATGACGAAGAATTCCTTCCCGCTCTTCGGGTTGAAGGCATAGCGTCCGCTGTACGCCTCTTCATCAGCATAGTGTGCTTCTTGGATGGATTTCTCAAGGTCAATCGACCATCTTTTTTCGGGAAGTTTCGGGGCTGGCATGTGCCTCACCTGGCCCCGCCTCGGTTAATGAGGTGGGTCCAACTCTGCGGATGTGGGACATCATTTCAATCCGTCGGCGTGGATGGAAACTCAACCGGTTTTGGGTCGCCACGAAGGTAAGCCTTTGAAGGGCCCACACTTCGGGGAGGTTGAGGTGGTCGCGTGAGTTCTGAAAACGACGCATCAAATCCCACTTCAGAAGCTGCTGAAACGAAGGTGTCCACGGGCAATCAACGACTCGAGGCCATCGCCGGGAAGAGCCGTGCGGTTCGAGACCAATTGGTTGGGCAGATGAAAACCATTGACTCAAAGCGAACCTTGGATGCTGTGCTCGAGGCTCCGAAGCGTTTCAAGCGTGAGTGGCAAAAAACCGGAGCGACCGGGGCCATCACAAAATTCCCCATACCCACCGTCTTGGTCTTCTTGTTGCTCACGGCTTACTTTGTTTCGCAATCGGGCTTTCTTGACAACACTCGTTTTGATGACGATTTGAACAATCCAGCCTTGAACGTGAACGGCGACCTCGAGGTCTACCTGCCTGATGGGAGTCAGGTGGCAGAACTCATTGGCAAGGTTGAGGAAGATTGGTCCACCAACGTCATGGTCGTCTACATTGAATCCACAAAAGGAAACAACATCACCAATCAGCGAATCCTACAAGAAATCAGTTATGTTGAGCGATTGCTCAATCCACAACTCTCCGACGATTCGGACGACGTGATTTACATCCTCTCCCTTTCGACTGTGCTCAAGGAGGTCAACTCCAGTGCTCCTCGTATTCGAGAGGCTGTCGTCACGGAGGTCGGCGAACTTGGGTGTTCAAACGACCCAGAGGACAACTGCCCGTCGCGTGAATTTGCAAAGGAGCTGAACGAAGCCTTTGCACTGACGGACGAACAATTCGGAGGATCGTACGAAATCCCGAGCCAGACCACCATCGACCTGGTCATCGGCGAGATGTACACGGACGAGGGCCAACCTTCGGCCGGCATGAATAAACTGGCACGAGACATCGAAGGAGGAGAAGACGGTGGTCCCGACGGCGTGCTTGATCGTGCCATCATGGCCATCGCCGTCACGGAAGACCGTCCCGCCAAGGAAATCATTGCAGACACTCAAGAAATCCTCGATGCCATCTCAAAACTAGAACGAGCGTGCGAATTTGAGGACAACGGTGAACCCGATGAATCCGAAGGCTTGTGCACGTGGGAGGACCTTGGTCTGTCCATGGTCTTGACCGGTCCGGTTCCGATCACCAACGCCGTCACCGAATTTTCGTTCAAGCTGTTTTGGGACATCTTCCCCAACGCCGTGGTGTTGGTTGCTATTGGGTTGTTCATCTTCCACTCCGACCTGCTTCAAGCTGGCATCACCGGTATGCGTCCGCTTCAAGGCTTCAAGGTGGTCGTGATTGCAGGCCTACCGACGTTGTGCGCTGTGTTTTGGACGTTGGGTCTGATCGGCGCCACGAATTATGAGGTGACGATGACGGTCATCATTGTTGGACCGATTTTGTTGGCCCTCGGGGTTTCCTACGGCCTTCACATTACCAATCGGTATGCGGAAGAGGAAGGGAGCAAGGACGAGAAGATGAGAGCATCCTTGACATCGACCGGACGTGCTGTGTTCCTTTCCGCCGTGACGACCGTCATCGGTTTCATCTCGTTGGTCTTCACGCCCATGGCGCCCATTCAGACCGTGGGTATCGCCCTTTCAGCGGGTATCGTCATTGTCTACTTCCTCACCATGTTCATGGTGCCCAACCTGACCCTGATTTTGGACTTGAAGAAACCGAAACATCCGCCCCTCAAGGCCTTTGATGTGCTGGTTGATGTTCCTGTCAAGCGCAACCGAGGCGTCCTCGCTGTGTTCGCGCTGATGATTCTCCTTTCGGCCACCATCGGTCAAGCGAACGTTGAGGAAAACATTGACCTCTTGGGGATGGCTCCTGAAACGGAGTCTCCGGTTGTGAAAATGAAGCAATACAGCTCGGAGTTTGAGGCTGGGCAAGTGGGGATGATCCTGGTCAATGCGAACGTGAGCGGTGACTTCAACGACGCTGAGCAATCGAACGATGACCCGGTTGAGATTTTACAGAAAATCGACAACCTCGAGGGGAAACTCAACACGGTTGAAAATACAACGGCGGTGTCCGTGGTGTTCTTGATGAAATCATCCGGTGTTCAAGTGACGGTTTCGGGCCAAGACGTCAACGAACTCCTGCAGTTGGTTCCATGTGCAGGCAATCAACAGTGCGAGGATGTCAAAACCACAGCCGATGTCCTCTTGAATCAAAGTCAATCCCTCGACGCCTCGTTTTGGGATTTGTTGAACGATCCAGATGCATTCGGATTGCCGGCCTCTCAGCAAAGCCAAATTTTCCTGCTCGACGTGTTCTATGCTTCACTGACCAAGGAGACTCGAGAGATTTTCGTGAGCGAGGATTTCAGTCGTTCATTGATTTACGTTGATATGCCCTTTATTCCTGTGGCCGATACGGCGAAGAGCGTTGATATGGTCAACGAGATGGCCGGCACCTTCCAGGGGCGGTACGGCGAAACCGCGGAAGACTTGACAGGTGTGGCAGCCACGGCGATTGAAGTCAACGAACTCATTGTCGGGTCGCAGTGGACCTCGCTTGGTTTTGCTATCATCCTGACCCTCATCACCTTGGCCGTGGTGTTCCGAGACATTCGATATTCGATCTGGACCACTTCGCCGGTGATCGCCACCGTTGCGCTGCAATGGCTCGTGATGTGGCAGATGGATGTACCACTCTCGCTCGTGACCGTCATGATTGGTTCTATTTTGGTCGGCGTCGGTGTTGATTTCTCCATCCACATCGCCAACCGAATTCGAGAACTTGGCGGTGGCATTCAGGCCATCAGAACCGCTGCCGTTGGTACAGGCATGTCCCTGTTTGAAGCGGCTGTGGTCACCTCGCTGGGCATGTACACGGCCTACGATATTCCAATTCCTGAAATCACGCCGTTCATCACGGTCATTCTCATTCTGCTGTGGGTGGCTGCGGCCAGTGCCCTGGTGTTACTTCCTGCCATTTTCGTGACCCTGGAGAAAATGGGCATTGGCGCCGTCAGCGGTGGCAACAACATGGCAAAGAAACTCGGGCTCATCCGGACCGCTCAAACCAGTGACGATGTCATGGAGGCGGCCTTGGTTGACGATATCGTCGATGCTTGGTAAGCGAGGAGTCCATAGACCCCTTCGTTGTCCGGTGTATCATGAACCACTGGCTGATGAAGTCGGAGTTGGACGTCTACCCGTATTCCCAATTGGTGGCCGACGGCAAAACTCACTGGGATGGCGTTCGAAACTACCAGGCTCGCAACATGATGCGGGATGCAATGAAGGAGGGCGACCTCGTGTTGTTCTACCATTCCAACACCAAACCCCCTCACGTGGCAGGAGTGGCGCGTATCGCCAAGGAAGGTTACCCGGATTTCACATCCTGGGATGCTGAATGCAAGTATTTTGATGAAAAATCAACGCCAGAAAACCCCCGATGGTTCATGGTTGATATTGAACCCGTTTTTGAATTGAACATGGTCTCGCTGCACGATATGAAGGAGAACCCCAATCTTGAGGGGATGCCGCTTCTGCAACGAGGCCAACGGCTGTCCGTCCAACCCGTCGAAGCCATGCACTTTGAGGAGGTGCTAGCCATGGCCGGCGTGTCCCGTGATGATTTGAACTGAGGGTGGAACAGATGTCCAGGCCTATTCCAGTTTCATCCCGTGCGGCCAACATCGAATACGCCATTCGCGATGTGGTCGTGCCTGCTGTTGAATTGGAGTCGCAAGGCCATGAGATCATCAAACTCAACATCGGTGATCCAATTGCTTACCCTGGCCTGCCAACACCCCCGCACATGGTCGAGGCCTATGCCAGTGCCCTCAAGGACGGTCGGAATGGATATTCGCCCTCGTACGGGATCCCAGTGCTTCGGGAGGCCATTGCCCGTGATGAGCAACGGAAGGGATGGCCGGCCACGGCCGACGACATCTACGTTTGCCACGGTGTAACCGAGGCCTTGCAGTTGATTTTTGCTGCCGTCCTTGAAGAGGGCAGCAAGGTGCTTGCGCCTGGTCCTCACTACCCACCCTACATGGCCTATCCTCAGATGTACGGTGCAGAAACCGTGGAATACCAACTTCACAGCAACGATGAGTGGAAACCTGATTTCAGCGATATTCGCGCAAAAATGGACGATGATGTTCGTCTTTTGGTGCTCATCAACCCCAACAATCCGTGCGGCACGGTGTGCGGGCCGGCTGAGGTCGATGCCCTGCTGGCGATTGCGCGAGACTATCCCAACTGCATTGTTGTGGCGGACGAGATTTACGACGGGCTTGATTTTACGGGGCAACATGTTTCGGTCGCTAGCCGAAGTTCTGACGTTCCCGTCATTGCGCTGAACGGTGTCTCGAAGGTGTACTATGCACCTGGATGGCGCATTGGATACATGGCCTTGCACGACCCGACCAACCGACTGACACTGGTTCGTGACGGGCTTGAGCGCCTGCTGCGTTCAAGACTCTGTGCGTCAACACCGGCTCAACTTGGATACCTCGCAGGTCTTGAGGGCGACCGCCAATGGATGGAAGTTTATGCTCAACGGGTTCTCAACCAGCGTAACCACTGCCTCAGACGCATTGAGGGCATTGAAGGTCTTGAAGTGGAGCGACCGGGTGGTGCGTTCTACATGTTCATTCGTTTGACCGACGACCACTGGGCTGCTGATGACAAAGCCTTCGTTCTTGAACTCCTTCACGAGGAACACGTGTTGCTGGTTCACGGCAGTGGTTTCTCACCTGAACTCGGGAAAGGTCACGTCCGATTGGTGTACTTGGCCGATACCGATGTCTTGGATGTGGCCTTTGACCGGATTGAGCGATTTTTGGAAAAGCACCGCAGCGCCCGGATGTCGTAGGAATTTTCATGAAGCATCGGGCCAAGCCGGCGCCATGAGGCGAGTGAGTCAGTGCGTTTTGGCATTGGTCTGCGCCCTTATGTTTCTCCCGAACGCATCTGCTGCGACGGTCTCCACCTCCACGACCGTTTCGTTGGAATCCTTAGGTCCGCTGCTGTTGGCGCTGGTCATCGCCTACTTCGTTCGCCGGTGGTTTATTCCCCAGCAATTGAAGAACTTGCAAGTCGCTTTTGAGATCGAGGACGACCTCTACGAGGTGCACCGTATCACTCGAACGCTCCGTGATTCTCGTCGTCTCCTACGTGCCAAAAGGGTGGGTTACGGGGTCCTTCTCTACATGATGGGTCTCACGGGTGTGTTGATCCTCATCGCTGAGTTGCTGTTCAACGCTGAGGTGTTTGCTCAGTTCAACCTCTACATCATTGCTGGATTGATTTTGATTCCAGTGGTCATTTCACCATGGGAATCCCTGAACAGTCAGCTCTCATCACGTCAGCGTGACGTTCGATCATCGGTAGGAACCGAGTTGGTTCGACGAGTGTTCTCCCTCGCCTTCTTGGTGATCATCACCTTGTTGGTCTTGGCGTACGGTATTCAAGTTGAAGGGACACTGACGCCAACATGGCTCGCCTTCGCGATGTTAACCTTCATGGCTCCAACCATTTTTGCCTACGGGCGCATCATGGGTGCTTCTTGGAACATGCTGCTGATCAACAAATGGCGGACCACCCGGGGCAGAAAGAACCCCATTGATCCGGACAAAAACGGCATCATTGGACGAATCTTTTCGTTTCTTCTCGTCCTGTTCCTGTTGACCATGCCCATCACGGCATTGAATGGCATCCTAACGGTGCTCTATGTCATGCTCAACAACCCGCCCAACGCAGAAGAGGTGTTGAATTTCGGTGGCATCATCGGTTATTCCATCTACGTTCGAATCGATGTGATTTCTGAATTCCTGTTCCACTGGGAGTTCATCAAATCGCTTCCTCAGTTCTTGTCGCTGTATCTGACGCTGAACATCGCGATTGTCGGATTGGCGTTCATCTTTGAACTGACTCGGAACTTGATTCTTGGCGGTCAATCCTTTGGTGGAATGTTTGGCGTGGTGTTGGATACACCACGTGAGATACGAGCAGAAAAAGCCGCACAAGCACGGCAATTGACGTTCGCATTTGCCGGCTTCTCTGGCTACACCGTGTTGCTGTTGATCTTGGTATGCTACAAAGAATTCGGCGATCTCATGCCGTTCACAGCTACCTTGGAAGCCAATGATTTTGACGAAGAGATGCGACTGTTAACCGTGTGGCTGTTCATTGCCGTTGGCCAACTGATCTTTTTGATGACCTGGTTGCTGTCGATCAGCAAATTTGGTCATTTGACCAAACTTCGATTTGACCTCAATCCCGATGAGCGAAGAGAAGGTGCTGTTCTCCTCGAAGGTGGCGACCGACTTCAAAACCTCGTCGAAAACGCTGCCTACAACGAAGATTTGGACATGCTGATTCGGATACAAACCCATGAGTTCCCTGGCGACCAGGCCTTGATTCGTCAAGAACAGTCCCGCGCTTCCATGTGGGAAAAAGCGCTTCGTGGTCTCTGGCCCCAAGCCATCGAAGAAAGTCGGAAACTTCTGGCGCAGTCAGGTGGAGACAACGACGAAGCACGAATGCTGATTGCGACTGGATACATGGCGTTGAGGAGACTGGATGCCGCACGGGAGGCCCTTCACGGGTTGCAACAGCCTGAAGGGTACGACGAGCCCGAGATTCTGTCGTTCGTTTGTGAATGGCTGGACCCTTGGCGAGGAGCGGTCACCGAAGACGATTTGTGGGATTGGGAAAACAATTCAACCATCGATTACATCCAGCAACTCCAACGCATGATGAAATCGTGGAAGCCGCAACCGTCGGAAATGGCCCTCCACAATGACAAATTGACGCAGACAGGGCAACTTACGATGGTAGCGCTCCTCCGTGCTCAACGTCGATACGACGAGGCCTTGGAGCTGGCCATGTCGTTGGTTCGCTCCGATCCAATCGGTGTCCGGCCTCGCATTGCAGCTGCGTTGAGTTTGCTCGATACCGGGCAATGGCACGACGCGAAATCGGTCTTGGATGAACTCATCAAAAGCGACAGCAAGGACCCACGTGTTCAGGCCCTCGCCGTCATCTTTGGGTACGGCACCAAGGGCCGTGAGCACCTCGAGGTCTCGCTCATTCTCGACGATGCAAAAGAAACCAAGAAGTGGTTGGATGTTGCCCCTGTGAACTCCTATGCAGCTGTTCTTCAGAAAGGCGGATTGGACGAAGCCATGAACGCCAACGTCTTGATTGCAGCCCACGAAGCCACGCGGCGGGCCGTTGCCCCACGTTATTCTCCAAGCATCCTTTCAAGCATTTTCCAGTACTTGGTGTTGATTCCCATCTATTTTGTCTTAGGGATATTTGTGTATCAAGAGGTGGGTGATGCGCAGGGCCTCGCCGCCTTGGGAGGGCTCTTGTTCATTCACTATTCCTACCGCCGCGTAACACGGCAACAGGAGCATCAAATTCGCCATCGAGACCAACGTGGGATGATCAAATACGCACGGCGACTCAAGCGGTTCAAAGCCGTCCCCCAGGCGAGCAACATTCCCATCGGGAACCACCTCCTCCTCGGGGGTATTTTGGTTACGGTGAACGGGGTTGTTCTTGACATCGGATACCCTGCGTGGATGTCTGAACGGCTGGCAAAAGAACCGGAGAAAAAGGTACGCCAGCGCCTGAGAAAGCGCGCGGTGAAGCTCGAGAAAGGCAAAACGCCCCGGGTCTCACCTCTCGGGAAGGCTTGGTGGCTCAAGCGACCGAAAGAGCACGACGAAAGCGGTCCGGTCCTGGAACGTACCATCGGTCCGGTCGCCTATCGAGGCCGAACCAATTACACGCGGAAGAAAGAGCCCCAGGCGCTCAATGATGCTGCTCAAGGGAAAGAAACCCCCCTACAGAAGCGTTTCATCCCGCGCAACACGATTCGAAGTGAGCGCGCTTGAGGTCGCTCAGCGGGGTTGACGAGGGTTCAAAGACTGCATCTGCCTTTGTCGGCTCATGACACACCCTGCAGGTGGATGGCCAGCTGCTTCTGAGCATCTTCAATTGGCATCAACGGTCCGTGATGCCGTCAAATCAAGCGGGGAGCTGTACCGTCTCGGGTTGGGGATGATTGCTTCAGAAAACATCGTTTCCCCGGCCGTGCGGGACATCGTTTCCAGCGATCTTCACGGAAGATACGCAGAAGGGTTGCCTGGAAAACGCTACTACCAAGGGTGCGATGATTTTGACACGATTGAAGCCTTGGGAATCGACCTCGCACAGCAGGTCTTTGGGGCTTCGTTTGCCAACATCCAAAGCGTCTCCGGGACGGTCTCCAACATCGGGGCGCTCAAGGCGTTGGCCAAGCCCGGAGATGCCATCACGGCGGTATCCACTGCAGACGGCGGGCACATCTCTCACGCCAGAATGGGGGCGGTCGGTCTTCGAGACCTCAATCTCACCACCTATCCATGGGACGAAGAGCGAATGGAACCCGATGTTGATGCTGCGTGCAAAACCATCCGCGAGGTCCAACCAAAGGTGGCGTTGTTTGGACAATCCGTGTTTCTGTTTCCTACGCCGTTGGAAGAAATGGCCGCTGCAGCGAAAGAGGTCGGCGCATCGGTGATGTACGACGGTGCGCACGTCCTCGGGCTCATCGCCGGCGGTCAGTTCCAAGATCCGCTACGAGAGGGTGCCGATTTGATGACAGGGTCAAGCCACAAAACCTTCCCGGGCCCTCAGGGAGGTTTCTTGCTCTCCTCATCCGAAGACCCTGCCTTTCATCGTCGCCTGAACAATGCCATGTTCCCCGGCGTGTGTTCATCTTACCACCTTCACCACGTCGCAGGCAAGGTCATGGCGCTTGCCGAGTTCATGGAATACGGAGAAGCCTACGCCAGGGACACGGTCACCAACGCGCAAGCCTTTGCGGCAGCGCTGGCGAGCGAGGGCTTCGATGTCTTGGCAGAGGGCAGGGGATACACCGCCTCTCACCAAGTTTTGACCCGCCACGGCGACCTTGATTCTGGAGCTGGCGCCAAAGCAGCCAAGCAACTTGAGGACGCAGGCATCATCACGAACATGAACATGCTTCCGGGCGACACCAAAGCCCTGTCGCCTTCTGGCTTGCGTTTGGGCGTCCAAGAGCTCACTCGGGTTGGCTTCACGCCCGGCGACATGGAAGAAGTGGCTCGGTTTTACGCTCGGGTTTTGCTGGCCGGTGAAGACCCAAGCGATGTCCGCAAGGACGTTCACGCACTGAAACTCAATCATCAGACCGTGCGCTATTGTTTCAACGAAGACAACCGACCGGGTTATCCCGAATAGGGTGGTTCAAATGCCGTCCAACACGTGCTTGGATGGATTTGAATTCCGTGATGATGGCCTCTTTTTTGATGCGGATGGGTCTGCCTGTGTGCTGGTCGGGACGGTTGAATTCAACGATTTTTGGAACGCCTTTGATGCATGTTTCTCCTCCCCGTTGGGTCGAAAACTCATCTACGCCGCCACCGATGCTGAAGAAGCCCACTTGGCCATGACTCAACGGGCTAAATTCGGAAAATGGTTTGGCCGTCGGCGTGCTGAGGCTTACCTGAACGGCCGTGCTGCCTGCATGGGTTGGGGGGTGTTCCAACACCATCGTATCACTTCACCCGCTCATGACGCACTCACGGTCGGATTCTTGCTGGCCCATCGGGAACATCTCGCCAACGAGCGGTTGAACCTCGAATGGAATCAACCCACGAACGATCAAATTTTGTTGACGTTGAGGCCAAACCAACGACCGATGACGGCTCCACCGCCGTTCCATGCTTTGGCGTGGTTGGCTTCAAACGGAGAGGAGAACCGACCGTCCAATCTTCGTCTTCTCGACCTCGACCATCGAGGTGCGACGCTTTATGCTGGGGAAGCGAAGTCCTTCTTCCTCCCCGTTGCCGTCGTTCAGCGGCTTGTCGCCGACCTTCGAGGTCGGCCGATTGAGGTCGATGGAGCCACGATTCATTGGGAACTTGATGATGCCATCGAAGACGGTGATCTGTTCAGAGCGGTCGCGCATGCAGCCCACATCGCTTACAACAACACCGACCGCCTGGTGTACCTTCAATCACGCAGTGACTGGAGTGGTCATCTTTCTCTCCAGTTCAGCGACCGTGGTTTTGGGCATGTTGAAGTCATTCGGAGTCTCCTCGACGGGGATGATTGCACTGAATTCTTGATTCATTCCTCGCTCCCAGCCGTCGTGGCGGGCACTGTTTTCGGCATGTGGTGCAGAGCTCACGGTCTTCGAGGGAACGTTGCTTGTGCGATGGTGGATGGCTGCCTCAGATTGGTCGTTCGGCAACCGCAAATGAATTACGATTAAAAATTACATAAACGAGTCACAGGGATTGAATTTCCTGCCCATCTTTGGTCAAGGTTCATAACCGAAACAACGCCTCGGTTGAGTCGCACAACAGTGCCGGGTGTCACCCATGAGTCTAAATCACAACCAAATGGCGTACGTGGCGATTGTTTCAACCCTCATTTTTGGCTCTCTATTCGTGGGCGTCTCCGGGTTTTTCCAAACAAGTGAAGACATCGGGGGCTTTGAGAGCGCCGTTGAAGAGGACATCCGTGGTGACACGGTCCCCATCGATGCCGCCATCGACTCTGACGGCGATGGCCTCTCTGACAAACTCGAGGAGACCCAATACGGCACCGACGTGAATGATCCGGACACAGATAACGACGGCATGAGTGATGGTTGGGAAGTCCAACACGGATTGAATCCACTCGATAACGGCGAATCAGAGGACCTTGAGGTCGATCCGACGCAAAACCAAGACTCCAGCGACGCTCAAGTCGAGAACGAAACCGAATCGTGGCCCGACCCCAGCCAAGGTCCAAACGGCGACCCCGACAGGGACGGCCTCACCAACCAAGCCGAGCAAGAACTCGGCACGGACCCTCAGCGCGCTGACACCGACAACGATGGCCTGAACGACCGCTGGGAGTCGCTCTACACCACCAGTGTGCAAACACCCGGTGGCGAAGTTATTCTCTTCAATCCCCTTGACGGAAACTGGGATTGTCTGCTCCTCGACCAAGCCATGGTTGACGCCCTCGAAAGCCGATTCAACGGTGAAAACGGCATGGCCGACTGGGACGACTTGGCTTCCAATGACCGCCACTCGTGCGATATGGTCCTTGATACAGACGACGACGGGCTCGCTAACTTCGAAGAGGAAGCCTTCGGAACAAACCCCACTGCGCGAGACTCCGACATGGATTTGATCGACGACATCGTCGAGGTTGCCAACAACGGGACCATCGCCCTCTTCACCGGAATGGGCGAGTCCTGCAACGAACCTTTGCTCCAATCCGTGCCGCGTATCGGCCCCTTCAATGGCGTCGAGCGCAGCTGGTTCTTGATGGACATGGACGGCGATGGATTGCTGAACGGTCCCTCTGATTGGGACACCGACGGCGACGGTATGCCTGACGGATTTGAGTACTGTTATTCGGACTCCACCATGGCGCCAAATGCAGCTTACGTGCTCAACCCAGCCAACGCCTCTGACGGGTACGGCGACTGGGATGAGGACGGCATGAACAACCTTGAGGAGTACCAAGTCGCACAACTGTTCGGTGAGGGCAACTTCACCTCCCCTTGGTTGGAAGACACCGACCAAGACGAAATGCCAGATCAGTGGGAGGCCTCCAACGGACTTCACCCACGCTCGGCTTCCAACCGAGACCAAGACCCTGACATGGACGGGTACGATCTTGACGGCGACGGCCATGTGATGTACAGTGAACTCGAGAATACCGCTATCGTCCACACGGTCGATGTCGTCCTTGGACAGCAAGTTTCGGAGAACCAGCAAGTGGCCTCTGCTCGAATCACCCTCGCTGGTGGCAACCAGCAGGTCGTTCCCATGCGTGCGCCCGTTGACGGCTACGTTTACGAACTCAATGTGGTTGTAGGACAAAGCATTGACTCTCGGCTGTTTACATGGATGAACCTCGTTGAAGAAGAGGAGCGGTTCACCAACGTCATGGAGTACAAGGCCAACGACCGAGACCAAGATGGCATCCTCGATGGACGAAGCACCAATCCGCTCAATGCAGATACGGACAACGATGGACTCATTGACGGCATCGAAGTCATGGGTTGGGAAATCCTTGTGGTGAATCGAGGTGTTCAGCCCACTTGGGTCACCTCCGACCCAGGTCTCTACGACACAGATGCCGATGGCCTGTCCGATTATGCAGAATTCTCCTCGACCTGCAACCTCGGCGGCTCCAATGCCTCCAACCCTGACACAGACTCTGACGGTCTGACGGACCTCGAGGAAGCCGGTGACAACTTCATGTGGGAAGGGGAGACCTATTCCACCAGCCCGTGCATGTTTGACACCGACAACGACGGTCTTGAGGACGGTGAAGAAGTCGTTGCAGGCGCTGATAACTTCTTGACGCACGCCAACAACTCGGACACCGACGATGACGGTCTTATTGACGGGCAAGAGGTCCTCTTTGTGCCTCGTCCGTTCCAAAACCCCACCAACCCGCTCCTGAACGACACGGACGGCGATGACATGCTCGACGGATGGGAAATGCAAGTGAAATCTGCTGAAGACAATACCAACTCTCACAGCCTCTGGGTGGCGACATCCACATGGGAACGCCCTGGTTGCGAATCCACGCAAACCAATTCCTGTACGATGCAACCCGGTGGCTATGTTTGGCAAAACTGGTTGGGTGGGTTCGCCCTTGAACCTAAATTCCAGGTCAGTGAAATGAACCTCACCGGTTTCCAAATGCCAACCAACCCGCTCTGTGATGGCTGTAACGGTCGATGGGCTCTCGACCCTTCACTGAGCTCGTTGAAGGATGATACCTTCGACGTTGATAACGACACCCTCGCCAACGGTATGGAAGCGCCAGACCGCTGGAACACGAACCCCGTTGACGACGATACCGACGGGGACATGCTGCCCGATGGTTGGGAAGTTTACTACTCGCAACTGGCCTTTGAATACGGTCTTGCCGACAACGAGACCGTTGGTGTGTACGGCGCCCGTGGTGTCATGGATCCCGCCATGCCCGACAGTGATTTGGACGGCATTGAAGACGGCCTTGAGGACCCTGACATGGATGGATTGAACCGAACAGGCCTCATCAAGCGCTATTGCCCTGGCTACAACGATTCGACCAACTCTGAGTGTAACATTGATCCCGACTCGCCAGATGGCCAGCGCTTCTATGACAATTTGGAAAATTACACCAACTTCGAGGAGATGCAGAACGGTACCAACCCAATCACCAACGACACGGACGGCGACGATTGGAATGACGGGCCTGAAGTCTACTACCAGGACCACGACGACGATGGTATGGCGACAGGATGGGAGTACCACTTCCAGTTTGATCCGTTCGACGGTGCAGACAGAATGGTGGACACCGACGGTGACGGACACGTGAACTTCTGTGAATACAAATGGGACACTAACCCGCGAAACCCTGTTTCCTACCCTGGTCAAGGTGAGTTGTGTGATCCGTTCGCTGACTGATGAAATCCGGTGATGTGCACTGTGTCTTTGAACAGCGACCGTTTTCCAAACGGGGTTCTTCTGGTCGTTCTCTTGATGCTGCTATCGGCCATGCCTTCCAGTGTGGCTGAGGAATCCCCGCCATCATCTGTACCGGTCGAGATTCTATTCAACCAGCGACAGGGCACCCACATGTTGGACATCATCCATCTCAACGGAAGTTCGACCGTGCCGCTTCGGAACGCAAGTTGGTCGGTTGTCAACATCTCTGGTTCAACACCGACCACCGTAATCTCCGGTCCCTACCTGACCACCGTCATGCCACTCTCGGAGGGAATCTTTTCATGGAACCTCACCGTTGACGTGCCTGGCCTTGATTGCACGTGTTACGTGAGCATTGAGATGATTGCCGAGAGTGGGGTCCATCACCACTGGGACCTTTTGCTCTATCTTGGTGATGCCCTGCATCGACCCGTCATGGTTGGTGAATGGAGGCAGCAGTTTAGCCACGAAATGACGGCTGAAAACGGTCAACAATCGCTGCTTATCGTTTCTGACCGGATCGACTACGAAATTGACTTGGTCCTCGCACCAGATAGTGGTTCCATCTCCATGGTCTCAGCGAACGTTTGTGAAGCACCTTACGGCGTATGTCTTGATGCTCCGGAGTCTCAAACCGTGCCGCATCAACTGGTTGATTCGCAATTGGTGGTCTCGTTGGAACCATCCAATCTGTCCGATGCGGAGGGTGTTTGGAAGGTCGTGTTGACAGCGACCGATTCCCTCCTTCGAACCACTGGACAGCATCATCTGCTCTTCGTTTACGACATTTCGCCGCCTGAAGTGCTCCTCAGTGCAGAACAGACGACGTTTGAACGCGAGCCGATCAACGTTTACGCCACCGTCGATGATGGCTACACGGGTGCAGAATTTTCCTACACGTGGACCTTGATTGATGAACAGGGTATGAGGCGAGCGCCAACCGATTCGGAACAGCTCGCTCCAAACCATCTTCTGTTCAATCTCACGTCGCAGGGCCAGTACACCGTTGAGGTGTCGGTTCGGGACCTTGCCGGTCGAAACGGGGAGGCTTCGAGCAATTTCACCGTCATGAATCAGCGACCAACCGCCCTGATCAGCAATGACGGTATGATTTTCGCCGAAAATGGGCGGTTAACCGTGGAAGAGAATGATGGCTGGTCCATTACCGGGAACCTCAGCCACGACGATGAACCGGTTGAGTATTTGTGGGTCGTGAACGATGACCGCTCCTTGCGTGGGTTAACCTCCCTCAATCAAGAGCACTTTGAAAAACCGGGAATCTACACCATTGAACTGATTGTTTTTGATGACGATGGTGCGACGCATTCGACATTCTTGGAATTGGAAATCCTTGCTGAAAGCATCGATGAACCATCTTCTTCAAACGGTTGGCTCGGGTTGCTTATTCTCGTGTTCTTGCTCGGGATTGGTGTTGGCTTGAGCCGAAGGTCTGGCACGGTCGATGCGTTGCCCAAATGGAATGCGACAGCCAAGACCTCTTTCGGGGAAGATGTTGCTCGTTCGGTTGACGAAGATGCAACGGTTGAAGAAGACGAAGCGCGAGGGTGAATCATGTTCGCTGAAGCGTTGACCCGCTTGCCTCAACGACCCGACCCCACGAGCGTTGCGGAATACGTGGAGCGTCAGACCCGTCTGACCAATCAGTTCCGGCAAGATGACGTGTTCATCCTCGCCTCGCCTCCACACGCCGTTCATTCAAACGACGTGGAATATCCTTACAGAACGTCAAGCGACCTCATCTACCTGACCGGATGGACCGAACCCGAGAGTGTGTTCGTGATACGGTACGTTGGAGAGGCTTGGGTTTCCTCCCTCTTTGTTCAACCCAAAGACACCTTGAAGGAAATTTGGGAAGGGCGGCGCCCAGGCGTTGAAGGAGCCACCTCCGAGTTTGCCATTGGCGAGGCCTACAACAACGATGAACTGGAAGGTCAACTCGGTGAATGGTTGACCGATGCACGCCGTGTGTTCCATCGTGGGGGCGTCCACGCCGGACTTGACCGTTTGGTGGAATCGGCTGTAAGGCGCCGAGACCGTGCTCGACAACACTTTGGAACAGGACCAGTGGCCGTTGAAGACCCATCTGGAATCCTCGCTGAACTTCGCCTTCGCAAGTCGTCTTCTGAAATTGAGCAAATGGTGTTCTCCAGCAAGGTGGCCAGTATCGCTCACGAATTGGCCATGCGCCACAGTCGCTCGGGCATCACTGAATACCAATTGCAATCCGTCATCGAGGGCTTCTTCTCCTATGCTGGTGCTTCGGGCTGGTCCTACCCCTCCATTGTGGGCTGCGGCGAGAACGCAACCATCCTGCACTATACCACCAATCAAGATGTCTGCGGAGATGATGAGGTCATTCTCATCGATGCAGGTGCCGAATTCCGTGGCTATGCGAGTGATATCACCCGTTCATGGCCGATTTCCGGTAAATTTACCGATGCACAACGTGAAATTTACCAAATTGTCCTCGATGCACAAATCGCTGCCATTGATGCCTGTCAAGTCGGCAACCTCTACACGGCCCCACATGATGCAGCTCGTATCGTGCTTGCTGAGGGCCTCATTCGCCTGGGCGTCATCTCTCAGTCGGTTGAAGAGGCCCTTGACATGGAACATGGTGATCTCAAAAAGTGGTACATGCACAACACCAGCCATTGGATCGGCCTTGACGTTCATGATGCCGGTGTCTACAAACCAGGTGGAACGCCACGCGTCCTTGAACCTGGCATGTGTTTGACGGTTGAGCCCGGTCTTTACTTCGGAGCATGGCGGCCCGACGTTGATTGCCCTGAACGGTATGCCAACATTGGGATTCGGATCGAAGATGATGTGTTGATTACTGCCGATGGACCGGTGGTGCTGACCGCTGACTGCCCGAAATCCATCGAAGACATTGAGCGAATCGTTGGCCACGACCTCGAGTGAGGTGATCACGTGGACTGGCAAAGCATCCTCCTACGGCAGTCGCAGTGGACCCGTAGTAACGCTTCGACGCTTCGTTTGACGCCCCAAGAGGCTGTGACACTGTACAATGACGCGCCCCTTCACTCATTGATGGCAGCTGCACATCATCGAAGGCTCGTCATGCACCCAAGTGGACAGGTCACCTACCTTGTGGACCGGAACATCAACTACACGAATGTCTGCACCATCAACTGTCAATTCTGTTCGTTTTATCGCCCTCCTGGTCACGACGAAACTTACACGCAAACCTACGAACAAATCTCCGAGCGGATCGTCGAATTGGAGGCCATCGGAGGTTCAAGGATTCTGATGCAAGGGGGCGTCAACCCCGATTTGCCGATGTCGTGGTACACTGACCTCTTGCGTCATCTTCGAACCCATCACCCCTCCATTGACTTGGACTGCTTCAGTCCAATTGAGATTGAGGGACTTGCGGAGGTTTGTGATATGACCACCCTTGAGGTCCTCACGGTCCTCAAAGAGGCTGGTATGCACGGGCTGCCTGGTGGTGGGGCGGAGATGTTGGTGGACGACGTGCGCAAGGATGTCTCGCCAAAGAAAGGCGCTCCAGCCAACTGGCTTCGCGTCATGGGTGAAGCCCAATCCCTTGGCCTGACCACCAGCGCTACGAACGTCATCGGTTTTGGTGAAGACAACTCAGCCCGTGTTGAGCATATGCGTCGTATTCGTGCACTTCAGGATGAATCGCTGGAACATCACAGCATCGGCTTCACGTCGTTCATCGCTTGGCCCGTTCAGTTGGAAGTAAATTCATTCGGCCGGCGAAACCGAGGCCAAAACAAGCACGTTCTCGGCGCAGGTTCCACCGAATACCTTCGCCACGTCGCCATTTCGCGTTTGTTTCTCGACAACGTCGAACACATCCAGGCCTCATGGCCAACCATGGGGCTCGCCATCGCACAAATGGCGCTCTTGGGCGGAGCGGATGATGCGGGTTCAACCATGATGGAAGAAAACGTGGTTTCGGCCTCCGGAACGAGCAAACTGGACGCATCAGAGATTGAACTCCAATCCGCTATCATACGAGCGGGCTTCACGCCTGTACGGCGCAACAGCGATTACGACCATTTGGAAACAGAACTGGTCGTGCCGAACCGAGTCGACCTTGCTGCTCCCCCACCAGCCATCACGTCGTAGGCCCGTAGAAGACGATCCACACCACGGCACGAATGTTTCGTCCGCCGTTGCCGATGCCATCGGAAGGCACGTATTCTTGGCCGTTGTAATAGCCCCGATACTCCAAATGATTCGTGTTGTTAGTGGAATTGTCAACCCAATCCGTGATGTCAAACGTCCACTGCTTGACATCTTGCCCTGCACACCAACCGGCCCTTCCGAACGGCCACGAGCCGAATTGGTTGGCGACCACACCGTTGTTGACTTCGTTTTCACAGCCTTCACTGCTGTAGACAATGGGATGCCATTCGTAGGTCTGGTGTTGGCCCATGGTGTAGTAGTGCTGATGGTCGCAGAATTCTGCACAATTGGCCGTGTCTTTGTTGAACCCGTGCCCGGTGATGGTCGCCACAATCTCAACGCTGGTGGCGTACGAAGGCACGGTGAAGTTCAGCTGGCGTTGGTACCGAGATTCGTTATTGTACGTGCCGTCAAATTGCCCCCCACTGAAGGCGTACGTGCCATCGACTGCTCTGGTTCCGCTTCCCCAATTACTGAACAGGAACGTCACAGTCAAGTCGCCTTTGTTGGCGCCAGCATACTTGAAACGCCGCTCTTCACCGTCGTTGAGCATGAACAAGTAGGGTGAGATGTCGGTCAACCACATTCCTTCTCGCCCGTAGGTGGTGATCCACCGAACCATTTCTGTGTCGCAGATGGAATCGTTGTCCTCATCGCAGACAAACATGTAGGCGAGGTAGTCCCATTCGTGGCATCCACCGTATGTACCGTCCGATTTCTGGTACCGATTGGTTCGTTCATAGCATGCATGCTCGTGGTACACTTCGAGCGTATCGTAGGATGTGAGGTCATCCGGGAGGTCAAATGTTGCATTGGTGAAGGAGGAATATCCACCCCCCCAGCCGCCGGTGTGTCGTTGGAAATCCATGACGGATACGGCGTGAACCGCCGGGTCTTGTTCCCGGACTTTGGTTGGGAATTCAGCGACCCATTGGTTGGGTTCGAAGGACAGATGGTAGGGGTCGTTGGATTGTGTTGTCCATGCGTAAAGGGACCCGGTTTCACGAGCCAGTTGGAATCGGTCAATTCCCATAAAGAACGGGTTGTTGAATGAACCGATCATGGCACCGATGCCGCCGCCGAGGTTGCTTGCGTCAATGTCGATGTAGTGAATGCGGTCGTCCCAATAGGCTTCCTCTGATGTGGTCAGGCCCGCCAACACGGCGTTTCGTTGCTGGATGACGTCGTTGTGGTAACTGTTGTCAAATGAACCGTAGAACAGGTGCGTGTTGGCTGGTAGGTTTCGTATGAATTTCCCGGGGTTTTGTCCCCACGTCGCACCGTTGTTGTTACCGTTGCTGTCCGTGTACTTGAACATGAAAAAGTAAACATCGTGGCCCGTCCAACGGTTGTTGAAATTGAAGGTGCCGTTCAAGGTCGGGAAGGTGAATTGGGGTACTGCTTGCATGGGTCCGTTCAAACTGCTGGCGGATGTCCAAGGCACCGGGTTTTGAACCACGGCACAACCCGTGGAATCCACGCTCCAACGGTCCGGAGAATTGGCACATAGGTCCACATTGGCAAACACACCGTCGCCATCGATGTCTGCACAACCCACGGCGTTGACGGCAAGACCCGAAGGAGTGCCTTCGCATTGATCTTCCAGGTCGTTCACACCGTCGTTGTCCGTGTCACGTTCCACGGCAGCGCACCCGAATTCGTTCACGTCCGTGGCATTTCGAGGTGTTTGAGGGCACAGATCCAGAATCTCCCCGGTGGTGTTGACGTCGTTGACCCCATCGTTGTCATCGTCCTCATCCTCCGTGGCGTCCTGGCACCCGTCATCGTCCCAGTCCGTGGTGCTGTCGGACACCCAATTGGCCACACCTTTGGCGCACGCATCGAATTCATCGAGGTGGTCGTCGTTGTCGTCGTTGTCGTCTTCGTCCAAATCAGAACAGCCGTCGTTGTCCCAGTCGCTGTACCGGTTGGAGTACCACCCCTTTCGGCCGACAGGGCATAGGTCATTCACGTCCTGGACGCCGTCATTATCGTCGTCGTCGTCCTCATTGGCATCGTGGCAACCGTCGTAGTCGTAATCTGCTGAAGGCGTGCTCACCCATCCGTACGATTCGGGACACAGATCGTAGGTGTCGACAATGCCATCGTTGTCATCATCCTCATCCTCATCGTTGTCCCTGCATCCGTCCTGATCGCCGTCGGTGGCAAGGGTTGACTGCCATCCTTCGTTAGCGCCAATACCCGAGGGACATCGGTCATTGACATCTTGAATGCCGTCACCGTCCTCGTCATCTCCTGCGCCTTCAATTAGAATTTGCGTTGTTGATGTGTCGCTGGCCGCCGTGTATCGTCCACAGTTGGCCTGTGTCGTGATGGTGTGAGATTCCGTGGCCTCGGTGAAGTCGACCAACACCTTCCATGCACCTTCGGTGTTGAGGGCGATGGAGCCATCGTTGCCGTCGGAGATGGTGTAGGACACGATGCACGATTCAAGGTAGCGGTGGTCAACACGGCCCTCAAACCATACC
>CAXRAL010000088.1:0-2629 GCA_964228815.1 Candidatus Poseidoniaceae archaeon | reverse complement strand
ACCTTGACTGGTCTGCCCTCGCCCAGCACATGGAGACGCCACGCATCTACGACGGTCGTCGCGTGCTTGACTTGGAAGCCCTCAGTGGCATAGGTTGGGAGTGTTATGCTGTCGGGCGTCCGCTCTCCCCGTGAGCAGGCTCAACCGTTCGTTTTCCATCGTTGCGGGTGATGGGTTGAGGAATGTTAAACAGCAACGGGCCCTCATGGACACGGGTAGATGCAACACAAGGAACCCGTCGTGCTGTCCACCGGGCAGTTTGCGCTGAGTTTGGGTGCCTTCCTCGTCGTGTTTCTGTTTCTTTCCGGCTCGGTCGTTCCGACCGTGGTCAACGACGGCCTCATTGAAGGGAATTTCATACGGAGCGGTCGCTATGCTGTCACTCATCCGGCGTTGGAATCCATTGCAGCCGAGGAAAGCGATGCCGTCGTTGTCATCGGTTCTTCCATTCTCCAATACGCCACTGACGGCCAATGCATCGGTGAAAACTTGGATGATGGAAACACCAAGGTCTACAACTTGGCGATTGGCGGTGCCAACCCGTACACCGAAATGATTCAGATTCCTTCGCTCATTGAAACGAAACCCAGAGCCGTCATCGTTGATGTTGGCCCGAATTCGCTGTGGAATTTTTACGAATCCGAGAGCCTCGACGAATACATTCAATTTCGCTTCACCATCCTGAGTTTGACCCTTGATCTGGGAGGAGAACAGGCTTGGAGCGACTTGATTCGACATCGGGATCAGGCCTTCATCGCCTCCAGTTTAGAAGAGCGAATTCAACTGACGGCTTCGTACTCTCAGGTGGCCCTCGACAACGCACTGGCGGCTGAATTCCATGATGAATTGGGTGTGGCTTACATCGACCGAAACATGCCAGGCGTTGGCGATGAAGACTGGCTGGAGTATCTGCAAACTCCTGGGTTTTTGCCCCCTCTGTTTGAGTTGAAAAATCAATCAGAGGTGGATGCGTGGTTTGAGGAAAACATGCCAAATCGGGTGAAGTACGGTGTCTACAACCCGTTGCCTAACGGGACGCTCAATCACGCAGCACTGGACTACACCGTTCGCTCCTTGACCGAAGCAGGAATCGAGGTGTTCATGCTCGCAGTGCCGCACCATCCTTTGGTGTACGACTACCTTCTACCCGGCCAAATTGATGGACACAACACCACGCTAAGCCAGCTTGAGGGTGCCCACGGAGCAATTCCCGTGAATTGGTTTTGGGAAATTTGGGATCAAAGCATGTTTCGTGATCGAAACCATCTCGGCGATGAGGGTCGCCTCTATGCTTGCGAACGAATAGCGGAAGTATTGGACGAACAATTGAGGTGAATGAATGGATTTTGTAACCCCTTCCTACTATCTTTACTTCCTTCCGTTGGTGTTCATCCTCACCTTCGGTCTTGCTTCACGACAGCGCCGACGGCAAATTCTCATTCTCCTCGCGATGAGTTATGTGTTCTTTTGGCTCGCTTCGGGGTGGCACCTCATCCTCCTTCTCATCTCGACGTGCATTGATTGGACCGCAGGGCGAAAGATGTACGAAACGGATGACCATGCTCGGCGAAAGCGCTGGTTACGTATCAGTTTGGTAACCAACCTCTCGTTGCTGGGCGTGTTCAAGTACCTTGATTTCATCATTGAAAGTTGGAACCTCGTTTCCCTTCGCCTCTCCGACAGTCTCGAAGTTGGTGCGTTGGGATTGGCGCTACCGGTGGGTATCTCCTTCTACACCTTCCAAACCATGTCCTACACCATCGATATTTATCGCAAGAAGCAGAATCCGTACGATTCATTCCTTGACTTCGCTTGTTATGCAGCCTTTTTCCCTCAACTCGTGGCTGGACCCATCGTTCGAGCGGATCATTTTCGAGAGCAAATCAAGGAACCGCTGGCACCCTCAGCGTATCGCTTTCGCTTTGGATTGACGCTGATCATCTACGGGATTGCCAAGAAATTGGTCATCGCCGACAACGTCGCCGTTCACGCCAACGAGGTTTTTGTTGAAGGTGAGCATTTGGCCAACATCGGGTTGGTGTGGTGGGCCACGTTGTGTTTTGGCATCCAGATATACTGTGATTTTTCCGCTTACACGGATATTGCCATTGGTTCCGCTCATCTCATTGGCGTTGAATTACCAGAGAATTTCAAAACACCCTACGCCGCAACTTCACCCCAAGACTTCTGGCGCCGATGGCATATTTCCCTCTCGACGTGGTTGCGAGATTACCTCTACATTCCGCTCGGAGGTTCGCGAAACGGTCGAAACCGCATGCTGTTTGCGTTGATGATGACCATGCTTCTCGGTGGCCTCTGGCACGGTGCTTCGTGGAACTTTGTGCTGTGGGGTTTTGTGCACGGTTTGCTGCTCATCGTCCATCGCTTTGGGAAAGAACTTGGTCCAGTCAAGCAGTTTTTCACTGCATCCGGTCGAGGAGGCGTCGTCCTCTCTTGGATGATCACTCAATTTTTCGTGTTCTTTACCTGGCTGATTTTCCGAGTGGAAGACACCGCTGTCCTCGTTCCATCGATGAAGACCTTCCTCGGTTGGGGCGGGCATTTTGACTGGATGGAGATGTACGACTTCCTACCTGACATCAAGTTCCTCACGTTCGCCTTGGCTGGA
>CAXRAL010000087.1:0-7105 GCA_964228815.1 Candidatus Poseidoniaceae archaeon | reverse complement strand
GACCTTCATCGGCACTCGAGCCGAGCGATCCCCCAGTTGGGTTGTAGCATCACATGTGTATGTTTCCACACCATATGAGTAACCCTTCGGTATCTAGTCATGCCAATTCGGCCTCAACAGAAAACCACCTCCTCGAGGGCGGTTCTCCTCAGCCCTTCCCCCATCATGACAGGCATGACAGGGTGCTAAGCAACCACCCGACCTTCCACCCATATAAGAAGAAATCGGTCTCTATCGGACCCGTGAAAGTGGAACAGTGAATCCTTTTTCCCCGAAATTCGCCGATTCTCAAGACTTAGCCCTGATTTGGGGCGAGTTGCGACAAATTTTCCGAGGCCACTGCATCATCGCCGGCTTGCCCAAAGGTCTCCACGGCCTGGGTGAGTTGACCGAGGTGAAACATGGCCACACCGGCGGTGTTCAGTCCTTTGGCAGACCCTGGCACACGAGCGTTGTGAACGTTCATGATGCCCAAGGCTTTCTCTGCACGACCGCTTTCGATAAGCGTGATCCCGAGGTTGACCAGCACATCGCCGTTGGACGGTGCTGATTTTGCAGCCTCGCGGAGGGCCAAGATGGCCGATTCAAACTGCGTGTCGGCCATCGAGCGCTGTTGCTCGTCGCCACCATCTCGCATGCTGACGGCTCGCTGCAGGAGTGAAACGCCGTAGTTGTTGAACACCTCTGCACTGCCGGGCATGGAGGCCGCCATGCGTTGGAAGGAACGAGCGGCGCCCGACCAGTCAGCCGACTGCATGGATGTGAAGCCTTGCGTCAGAAGGGCTTGAAGTTCGGCGGAACCCCCAACGTTCACGCTGAGCGCCTGAGCAGGGTGGAGCCGCAACGAGATGCTGCGCGGCGCAGAAGATTGTGGAGAGGCTTCGAGAGGGGAGTGAAACACCGCGGCCGGTGAATCGGTTGTGTGGTCGTAAACGACGACATCCTCTTCCAGAGAACTGTATTCCATCTCAACCACGGCCGAATCTTCGCCGTAAATTTCCTCGTAGTTAGGAATGGGTGCATCAATGCGCCAATAGTCTGGAACCGGAGGCTCTTCCTGGACCGGTGCGTCCACCACGAGGCGAGCGGTGTTCAACCGCACGGGGACATCACTGTCTGCACCTCCCGCCGATGGTGGGGGAGGTGGTGTGGAAGGCATGGGGCCGGGAGGAGGAGGAGGCGTGGCCGAGAACGACGACGGGGGTGGAGGAGGGGTGGAGGGCATGGGACCGGGAGGAGGGGGTGGAGAGGATGTTGAGGGGCGGTCCTCTTGAACCGACGGGAGATCGGGCACGGCAGGGAGTTCATGTTCCGGTTCATGACCGGCATCATGGGTGTCTGGGATCGGATCCGCTTCAGGAACAGATTCGACAGGATTCACCTCGGGCGCCTCAGGGATAACCGCAGCGTGTTCAACGCTGGGTTCAGAAACCACCTCAGGCTCTGGTGTAGGTTGAGGACGAGTGGAAGGAGGCTGTTGCGTGGCCACCTCGGCCATCGCACCCTCAAAGGGAATGCCTTCGGCAAAGCTGCCAATGCCGAACGGTAGTCGAGAATCGTACACGTTTGAGGACCCCTGGAAGCCAAAGGGGAGGTTTCCCTCCTGCTCAACATCAACCTCTTCCTCAGCGACGTCGTCCTCGGTTGGGGGCTCAATGCCCTCCAAGTCGTACCAGGCGGCCGCCGCATCATCAAGCCCTGGAACTTCGCTGGGAAGCGCCTCAGAACCGTCTGCCTCGAGCGAGAGATCCTTGCGGAGTTGACTCCCACAGGCTGGACAGGCCGTCCCACCCAGCGAGAGAAGACCACAGATTTGGCACTCAAACATCGGCCTGCCTCGTACCTTCGTTGCGCCGAAGGGACTTCAAGTCAACGCTCGGTTGAGCCATCACTCTTCTTCGCCGCGGAGCATGCCGACAACGACGCTCTTGGCTTCAACAACCATCTCTTCGATGCCTTCCATCTCGTCATCAACGAGGGCTTCAGCGAACGTCTTTCCCTTGCTTCGGCCACGTGCGAGTTGACCGATGATGCTCAATGTGGTGATACCAACGAGGATGAGTTTCACGTAGGTAGCGTTGTCTTCACCACCGACGATGAAGACGAGCAACATGTAGAGCGAGACGATGAAGGTGGTGAGGATCATCACGGGGAAACCGGCCTTGAAGAACTCATTGAATGAAATCGGGTAGCCGGCTTCCTCCGACATGCCGGCGGTGACGACGTTGGCTGATGCACCGATGAGTGTTCCATTTCCACCGAGGCAAGCGCCGAAGGCCAAGGCCCAAATCAACGGACCAAGGAGGTAGTCGCCAAGTTCATCGGCGATTTGGAGAACGATGGGAATCATGGTGGCCGTGTAGGGAATGTTGTCAATAAAGGCCGAGGCGACGGCCGACACCCATAACACGATGAGGATGGCCGCAGCAAGGCGCACGGTTTGGCCGTCGCCTTCGTTGCTACCGAAGTACTCAATGGCCGCCATCACGTACTGACCGATGTAATTGATCACGCCCATCTCCTGGAGCGAATGGACGAGCACGAAAAGACCGGCGAAGAACAGGAGCGTGGTCCATTCAACGTGGTGGAGCGGCTCTTCGAGTTCATGAGGGTCGGTGGCCAGGAGCATGATAACGGCGCCAACGAGGGCAATCCACGACACGGCGATGTGCGTGATAGGGTGGAGGAAGAAATTGATGATAACAAGGACGAGGATGAATCCAGCGACCTTGAGCATTTGCGGGTCTTTGATGCCGTACTTGGATTCGAGTTCAGCGACATCGCGAATCCGAGAGCCGGAAAACTCGTCAGCGTAGAACCACTTCAAGAGCATGAAACTCGGCACGATGCACATCAGAATACCCGGCCCCATCTCGATGATGAAATCGTTGAAGGTGACGCCGTACTGCGACATGTACTCGTATTTTCCGTTCTCTGCTGAGGCGATTTTGTCAGGGGAAAGGCCTGAACCAATCATGATGTTGGGGGGATCCCCAATCATGGTGGCCGCACCACCGATGTTAGAGAAGAGGACCTCTGAGATCAACAACGGAATAGGTTTGATGTCCAGCACCTTCGCCAGTTGAATGGTAACCGGCGTCAACAGGAGCATGGTTGTGACGTTGTCGAGGAACGCCGAAAGAACGGCGGTGACCGAACAAAGAATCACCACAAGGGTCCAGATGGACCCGCCGCTTTTCTTGTAAGAGAGGACGGCGAAATACTCGAAGACGCCGGTGTTCGACAAGATGCCGACCATGACCATCATCCCGAGTAGAAGCCCAATGGTTTCCCAATCGATGAGCGTCGTCACTTCAGCCAACGAAAGCGCATCGCCTTCCTTGTAGTAGTTCAACGCCAACATGGCGACGATGCCGCCAACGGCTGCTGCGAGGGTTCGGTGAACCCACTCAAAGATGATCAGCACGTAGACCGCCAAGAGTATCGCAAGGCCAACGTAGACGGCTTGAGTACCCATGCCCTCGCGGATTTCAATGCCGAGGTCCAGCCCGCCTCCACCACCCGCTTGGGAGGGGTTCGCAACCATCATGGCGCCGACAAACATGATGAGGCCGAAGGCAATTTGGCGGCTTTTGTTGGTGAACAGATGTGAATTCATGGACAAGCCTCTGTTTGATTGGGGGATGAATGCACCCTTTGACCCTTTGCTTCCTCGAGGATTACCTGCGCCACAAAACGCCGATATTTCCCCGCTGAAGAACCACGGTTGAAGCGGTGTTTTCTGCGAGATAGGACCATACTTCGCCACGTTGTTCCCGCTCGAACAAACCTTTGTTGACCTTGACCTTGACGAGGTCTCTCGACTTGAGCTGCTGTCGAATCTCTTCGAGAACGGTTTCCGTCAACCCTGCTTTCCCAACGCGAACACTGGGGCGGAATTCCCTCGATTTGGCCTGACGGAGTATATGAGGAGGCACATCACGCATGACCTTCACCTCTTCGACGGACCCTGTGGTACTTCGGGCCACCACCAAATCGACGGATGCTCCCGCACTTCAAGCAGGTTTTGATGCGTTGACCATCCTTGATCCTCACACGAAAGGTCGTGGACTGCACGTGAGCGGACCAGCACTTGCGGCACACCATGTCGTGGACCGACCGT
The DNA here is from genome assembly GCA_964228815.1 of Candidatus Poseidoniaceae archaeon. Classification (GTDB taxonomy): domain Archaea; phylum Thermoplasmatota; class Poseidoniia; order Poseidoniales; family Poseidoniaceae; genus Poseidonia. Next base: position 2,982 of record CAXRAL010000087.1, on the reverse strand, counting down.
GGAATCGCGAGTCGATGGCGCTGTGAAGTTTTGATGAGGTGAACAGCAGCAGCATCAACCACCTCAGGATGGTGCTCATGAGGAGATTCAAGGATGCCAGCAAGGTGTCGCTGCGCTTCCATTCCAGCCGCCCTGCGCCGCTTCTTCTTGGTCAACCGCATGTTCTTTCGGCGGCCCATGAAAGCACCTCAGTTGAGAACGGCGAGCAGATCCTGCGTGATGTCATCAATGGCTCTGTCGCCGTTGACACGGTGGAACAACCCCTGTTCTTCATACCAAGCGGCCAACGGAGAGGTTTGCTCGTGATACGTCGAAAGGCGATTCAAGACCGTCGACTCGTTGTCATCCGCTCGCCGCTTTTCTTGGTAGTCACCACAGCCACACCCCTCAGTTGGGACGGGATTGAACGTGTTATGGTAAACGGCTCCGCAATTGCCGCAGGTCGAGCGTCCACAAATACGCTCCACGATGCGCTCATCGGGCACTTCGATGGAGAGCACATGAGAGATTTGGGTCATGTCAGCGAGGGCGCTGGCTTGGGGTATGGTTCTTGGAAAACCGTCGAACATCACGCCGTTGGCGGCATCCGGTTCCTGAATTCTGTCCTTGATGAGAGCGAGGATGACATCGTCCGGAACAAGTTCGCCTCGGTCCATGTAGCCCTTGGCCTCCAAGCCAACGTCGGTCCCAGCTTTGACGGCTGCGCGCAGCATGTCGCCCGTGGAAATTTGGGGCAGACCGGTGTGTTCCATGATGCGTTGGGCTTGCGTGCCTTTTCCTGCGCCGGGTGGACCAAACAAGACGATGCTGCTCATGGCGGGTGGACTGCCTCCACCCTTTCAATCTTGACGAATCAACCCTGCCGCTTCAGCCACTCGTGGCCGTAATGTTGCCATTGTTCCATCGTCCAGCCAGCAGGGAGTCCGCCGGGGGGTAGCGGAGGCACTTGCTGAGGCACCGGGGCAGGCATTGGTGCCGGAGCAGGTGCGGCAGCGGGGACGGGCATTGGAAGCGGCGGCAGCGCCTTTCCAGGCGCAGGAGGCATGCCTGCAGGTGGCATTCCAAGGGGGATGTTGGCCTTTGGAGGCATACCGCTTGGCGGCAGGCCTTTGGGCACGGCGGCCGGCGTGGTAGGGAGGTCCATGGATTGCATGATGGCTTGGGCGATTTCTTCATCGCTCACTTCACCGCTGGTCAACTCGTCAACGGCGGTGCCAAGGTCCAACGCCTCGTCTCGTCGCTCACCGAGCATGTCCGGGTTCGTGTGTGTGTTGGGCGCTACCAGCGTCGTTCCGTCATCGACCAGCGCACCGGATGCCTTCATCCGTCGAGCGAGAATCGCACCCCCGACCAGCAAAACAACCACCAACGAGATGCTGACGGCCGGCGGAAGGATGTTGAACAAACCGCCTGAACCGGAGCCGATCTCGACGCTGGCATCGCGCTCAATTGAAGTGACCAATACGCCCTGTGCAGAGACGTTAAGCACCAGCCTCGAAGCGCCTCGTTCAACGTCTTCATCCGGCATGAGCGTTACCGAAACCTCAACTTCCTCACCGATGGCAAGGTCAGTGATTTCGGAAGGTGAAATCTTCACCGCCCAGTCGTTGCGTTCCTTATCGTCCCCATCGAGGAGGACAGCTGACAAATCTGCGTTGAGCACCGTGTTTCCATCATTACGAACAACGAAGGTTTCGGTGCGTCCTTCCTCACGGGAGACGCCTTGGAACAAACCATCGATCGCTTTGCTGGCCGTGATGTTGGCAAAGGTGGAAGGAATCACGCCCACCGTGACCGTTTCAGAAGCCTCCACAAACCGACCGTTGTTGGTGGCGTTCACGTTGATGAGAATTTCAAAGGCGTTCGAGGAGACCTCCGCCTGAGCAGGAGGAATCAAGCCAAATCGCACAACCTTCTCTTCACGTGGCTCGAGGTAAACCGTGGGGTTAGCAAATCCAACCGACCAACCATCAGGAGCCAACCCGTGTGTCCAAGTCAGTCCTAAATTGGTGTTGCCAGTGTTCTGAACAACAAATTCACCGTAAGAAAACAGATCCGACACGACAGCATCGATATGACGGTCCGCCGGAGGCGTGAGGGAGATTCCCAGTTCATCTTTCACCACCAGCGTGGTGATGTTCTGTCGGAAATTCGAGAGGCTCCGCTCTGTTCGGATGGTGAAGACGTTGCTGTCGCCTTCCTCCGCCGTGATCGGCACACCGAAGATGAATTGGACCAGTTTGGTTTCACCCGGACCGAGATCAAAAGCGACCCTCCGAGAGTCTTGTTCACCGTCATGAGAGACCTGGACGGCCCACTGCGGGTTATCAGGAAGAACCGAGACATCGAGGTCAATGCCAATGTTTCCGGTGTTCTCAATGCTCATGTTCATGTGAACAAGTTGCCCGCTGTCAACAGCCACATCGGATGCGAGGTGGTTCGGACCAACCGGGCCATCGTCGTCTTCAAGATGAACTTCAAAGGATTCTTGGGCAAGCACAGTAATGGTAACGGTCTCGGTGAAGTTCATGGTAAGATCGGTGAATGACGTGACGTAGCACGTGACCGTGTCGGTATCACCTGCTGCAGGGACGCCATCAGCCACCAACGGAACAAAAACACGAATGGTCATGGGGAGGTATTCCAGGATGTTCAATGCCTCGAAATCAATTTGTGAGGAATTTGATGTGCCCAACATGACTTGCCAGCGCTGGTCAGAACTGCATTCAAGGCTGTATTGAGCAGGCGCATTGCCGGTGTTGCGCACCGAGATGGAGAACACACTCGATTCACCCGGCACGGCTTCCAATCCGGAGGTTCCTGCTGCAACGACCTGCACCTGGTCAAGTTGTTCAACCTCGATGGTGATGCGCTGGGTGTGGGCCACGGTCGGCTGGAACTCGTACCGGGCGGTGATTTCCAGCACATAAGTGCCGGCGCGTACGTAGCGAGGGTTGGTCGGGTCCGTGGTCAAGTCGGCGT
>CAXRAL010000086.1:0-8080 GCA_964228815.1 Candidatus Poseidoniaceae archaeon | reverse complement strand
GCAGGTCACTGGGGCAGCGCCGTCAATGCTCAGCTTGACGGAGACAGCGGCCCAGTTGATGTCGCCGCCTTGGTCCATGGTCAACATGATCAGGTTGTCAGCGTCGCCTGCACCAGGGGTGCCCTGTGCGTCCTTTCCGCTCATGGCGTAAAGGGCCAGGTTGCCGTCGGTGTTGCCTTCAGCGAGGGAGCTAGCCCACACGTACAGCACACCAGCCAGCACCACAGTGATCGCAACCATCAAGATGGTAGCGATAACGGGGCTGACAGCCTCTTCGTTTCGGTTTTCGTTTTGCATATTTTTGTCCTCCTTTCCCCATTCGGGGTAGGCCTGCCTATGTCCATCCTCATATTAAACCCATCTGCCTTTTTTCTTCGCCTCCGCGCGAGAAATGGCTGTTTTTCGGAAAAATTGCCCATGTTACATTTTGCGCCCGAACGCGCCGGCGAGTGGTACATACCGTTTGTAAATACCAAAATGAACACGAAAATATCCGGCATGGCTTACGCTGGTGGTGGAGTAGAGGTGAACAGGGTGAGAGAAAACGAGAGGGGATGGGATGCACTCAACGAGAACTTCAACAGCCCTGTTCATGAAACCGTAGTTGAACGCGGTTTATATGCGTTTTTGATGAGAAAAACGCTGCTTTACTCAACGGTAAGGATCTCTGGACCGCCGGAAGTCACGTGAACCGTGTGCTCGAACTGGGCGATGTTGCCACCGTCTTTGCACCGAAGCACGTGGTAGGTCTCGAGGAAACGGATGCTGATGAGTTTCTTCACCAAAGCATTCCACTTGCTCTGAAGACTGGCTTCGTCAGCGTCCGGGAAGGGTTTCTTCAGCATCGGGAACGCCCATCGCTCGGCGAAAGGAAGGGTCGAGTAGCGTTCTTCCAAATTCCGTGCCATCTGCGCGCCCAGCGGTTTGAGTTGGTTTTTCGCACGCGCTTTACGAGAGGTGGTCAGTCCGGTCACGCGGTAGATGTTGGATGAATGGGGACGACCGATGTTCTCGATGAGACCCGATTCCCCGGTGGTGTTGAACGGTTCAACGGCGTACACGCCGCCTTCCTCGACCACCCCGGAGAAGCCACGGTTGTCCTTGCCGCAGGCGTAGGAGGGCACGGAAACACCCGCATGGAGTTCCCACGGTTTGAGTTGGTGGCCGCACAGGTTTCGGATGGGCTGGAAGCCAGCATCCAAGGACGGTTGTGCAGCGGCTTGGCCCACTTTGTACCAGGGTGTTCCGGGATGAAGCATCTCAATAGCGGCGTCTCGTGCTTCCTTGGCAGCCTTGATTTGTTCCGTGTGCTCGTTGCTGTTGCCGATTTCCAGGGTCAAGGCGTTATCACCAATGTGGCCTTTGATGTGAACGCCGAAATCGATCTTGACGCAGTCGCCCTTCTGCAGCACCATCTCGCCGTCCCATCCTTCCACGCCTTCGACCTGATGGTTGGTGGTGAAATGGGCTGCCATGTCGTTGACAGCGATGGTGCCCGGGAAGGCAGGTTTTCCACCGTGTCGGTGAATAAAGCGTTCAGCGGATTCGATGATTTCGTGGAAGGTCTTGCCCGGTTGGAGCTCATCCTTCATGGCTTCAAGCGTGCGACGGGCCACGTGCCCTGCATCTCGCCAATACTTCAAGTTGGATTCTTCCACCATTGAACCACGCTATGCGAAGGTACGATGCCCTCTCTGATAACAGTTACCTCCACGCCATCGGTGCCTTCGGTCACGTTGAGGATGGTGCTCCCTACGCCTCCCGGGCAATCACCGGCCAAAATGGCATGATGCGGCAGGCCGAGGGATGCTCCCGCTGCTTCGGCGGTGGCTTCGGGGGGTTCGCCGGATTCGTTGGCGCTGGTGGCCGTGATGGGTCCGAAGGTTTCCACCAGTGCACGGGCCGTTGGATGTGCGAGGCAGCGAACAGCCACACGCGCCCCGCCCAGCCTGGCATCGAGGGGTTTGACGGCATCGAGAATGAACGTAAAGCCGCCTTGAGGAAACGCCGCCTCCAAGGCCCGAATCTTGTCGGGAACATGGACGATGTGCGTTGCTTGGTCGAGGGAGAGCACGCCCAAACTCACCGGTTTATCCGCGGAGCGTTGCTTGAGTTCAAAGAGCGCGTCAAGCGAAGCTTTCGTCGGCAGGCAGGCCAATCCCGGCAAGGTGCTGGTCGGATAAGCGACGATGCCGCCATCCTTCACGTGCGCAACGAGGTCGGAGGTGAGCATCGTCAACCCTCAAGCCTTGACCCAGTGGGTCACGTGCTGATGAGCCACATCGGCGGCCAGGTCCTTGTCCTCGGTTCGCACCATGAGTTTCCCGCTCGGGTAGAGCGTCATCTCACAACGGCCGGTGAACGTCCAACACAAACGGGAGCGAACACCCACTTCGTACCCCGCCGCTTCAATGGCACCCCCCACGGCATCGAGATCGATGGTCGTGATGTCGTCAGGAACGATTTGGTACGACCCTTGGGTGCCGCACAACTCCATGGCAAAACCGTCGGACATGGGCATCACTCACAATTCAGGGGGCCGGGAGGGTGGGCCGGAAGGCGGACCAGAGGGAGGGCCACTTGGAGGGCCAGAGGGCGGACCTGAGGGTGGACCGGAGGGGGGGCCGGAAGGCGGACCGGATGGAGGACCGCTCGGGGGGCCACTTGGAGGGCCCGAGGGGGGACCGGAGGGGGGACCACTTGGAGGACCGGATGGTGGACCAGATGGAGGTCCCGAAGGAGGGCCACTCGGGGGACCAGAGGGTGGACCGGACGGTGGACCGGACGGTGGTTTGGGGGCCGCCGTGGGCGGGACGGGCGGCGGGGATGATGCTGGTGGTTCCGGGGTGGTTTCTGTCGCTTCCGACACCGGCGTCAACGGCGTGAGGAGGGGGTCGGCTGCGGGTTCTGACGTTGGTGCCGCTTCTGCAGCAGGTGTGAGCGGCGTCAAGGGCGTGGGTTCTGCCGGGGCGCTGGGTGCTTCAAGCGGCGTCAGCGGGGCTGGCTCTGGCGAGGTGGCCCACGGGGGCGTTCGTGGCCCGTCTTCCTCTTCGGCGGCGTCGCCTCGCAGCACCTTCGTGCCTCCACCTTCCATGTTTTCACCGACGTAGGAGGTCATCACCACGGACGAGGCATCGATGATGCCGCGCTCTTCCGTGTTTCCGAAATCTCCCAAGTGGTTGTCAAAGGCACCGCTGAACAAACTCGAGCCAATGGCATTGCCAAGAACGCGCCCCTTTTCTGCCGCATACTCAAAGTCGGCTTCGTAAGGGCCGAGTTTCATGGCTTGACCGCCACCGTTGAACTCAAACGTCCATGTGCCTGAGTGAATATGGGCTTCAAACTTGAATTGGCGGGTGAGGCCGGGTCCGATGGAACTGATGCCTTCGGTGGCTTCGTAGCGGGTGCCCTTGGCGTCGACGATGGCTGCTTGCAAGCCTCCGATGGGGATGGAGGACTCGTTGACGACGTCAACCACGACTTGGATGATGTCCTCATCGTCATCGTCGATTTCCATCTTGACCGACGTCAAATGGGCGTTCAAGGAACCTGCACGGGCGCTGTGGTCATCACTCACTTGGGCTCACCGGTTCCGACTGAACGGTGGCATTACTTCAATGGCTTGCCCTTCCGGGTTGCCATCAACGCAATCGCAGGCGTGTCTCGGACGGCAGCGACCAGTCGACCGCAGCGACCGTGTGGTGCTTGCGGTCAACGGCCGTGCGATACTCGGCCTCGGTGGAACCAGCGCTGTACGTGTCGCGCAGTCCAAAGTAGAGCCAACCGATGAAGGGGATGATGTAGATCATCTTGGCCACGGCACGTGGCCCCCAGTGGTGTTGTTCGAGTACGGTGCCGTTGTCGTGGACGATGGCGATGCGGAATCCACGCTGGCCGAGGGAACGACCGATGGTTTGGCCGGTGTACTTGAAATAGAGATAAAACGCCGCGCAGAAGACGAACCAGTTCATGAAAAATTCAGCTGTGTAACGACCTCCCTCGGTCAGAAGTTCGTAATTGAACAGGCCCTCGAGAAGTCGGAAATTGGTAAAGAAGCCCAGCACGATGCTGATGAGCATCATGTCAAGCATGAAGGCAAGCACGCGCTTCCACGACGGGGCGATGAGCATGCCTTCAGGGGCACTACCGATGATGTTCTGCGCCAGCGTGCCGCCCTTGACGATGGTCACCGGGTCCTCGGCCATGCAGTGGCTACGCCTTCCCCTTTGTCAAATGGCGCGTTGGGCCCATCACGAACTGTGGGTGACGTGCCAGGCGAACAGTTGGTGTTCGTTGATCCAGTCGAGGTAAGACTTCCATGTTCCGTCATGACGCAGCGTGGTCGGATGGCCCAGAAGGATGAGCCCGCGTTTTGCACGCGTGATGGCGACGTTGAGGCGACGGTAATCTGCCAAGAATCCAACCTCGCCACGCTCGTTTGCTCGAACGGTGGAGAAGACAATGACTTCTTTTTCTCGACCCTGGTACCCGTCGACGCTCTTGATTTCCAAGCCGTGGTAGAGCTGACCCGGCTCACGCCCACCGGCCGCTTCAAAGAGACGAACCAGCTCACGCACCTGCCCGTTGTAGGGCGAAATCACACCGATGTCGTCGGGTTGGAGGTCGCCCATGGCGAGCAAATCGTTCACGACGCTCAACACCTTGGCGGCCTCGTCGCGATTGGATCGACTCTTGCCTTCCTCATCGGTTTCTTCCACGCCCTCCACCGGCACGAAGGCCATGGGGCGGTCCCAATCCGGCCACAGAAAACCCGCGGGTGGTGGTCGCTCGTCTGAAGTGCAACCGTCTTCGAGTCGGTTTTCGTAAAATCGGGCGCTGGGGAATTCACGGAGAATGGGATGCATCCGGTATTGGGTCGTGAGCATGTTGGACGACAACCCGCAGGCGATCAGGCGGTCAAACAGTGAACGGTTGAGCCCACCTTGTTCGGCTCGGCGACTCAGCACCGTGGGCGGAAGTTGCTGGTGGTCACCGACCAAAATCAGCTGCCGGCAACCTTTGACAATGGGGACCAAGGCACTGGGCTCGGTGGCTTGGGTCGCTTCGTCCATGAGCACGATGGGAAACTTCCTCGACGACAACAAGCGATGACCGCACCCGATGGTCGTCGCGCAGATCACCTCGGCTTCATCGAGCACGCTCGCCGTCATCGCGTCCTCCATGCGTCGAATTTCCTTCTGGTTGATGTTGATGTCCCGATGCATGAGGCCTTTCTCTTTGCCTCGGAGGGAGGGCAAGGCCTTGCGAAGTTCGCGCTGCTCGTCCTGGAGAAAGGCCAACTCCTCTTGCATCGGATGGTTTTCCAGCACCGCATCGAGGGTGGCCGAACGCAAATGTTCGCGAACTTTCACCGGTCGGCCAATGCGGAGGGCTTTGACGCCCAACTCAAGCAATCCTTCGAGGAGGTTGTCAACGGCCACGTTGGACTCGGCGGTCGCGAGCAACGGTCCGCTGCCCTGCTGAGCAAAGTGGTGGAGCAGGTGGGTGGCCGTGGTGGTTTTCCCAGTCCCCGGTGGGCCCTGAATCAGGGTCAAGCGGCGAGTCAGGGCAGCCTCAATCGCCGCCTGTTGGGAAGCGTTGAGGTGCTGGTGGTTCGGGAGTGGCCCGCGTTGGATTCGCTTCCCACGGATGTCCGGGGAAAGTTCAGCGCTTTGGTTGATGTCAAGGACGTTTCCGAGGATGAGTTCACGAAGCACCGTCCCGCCATCGCCTTCGGTGGAATGGAAGGCCACGAGGGCTTCATGCATGCGGTCGTGAGCTACTCTGTTGGCACCTCGGTCAAGTCGCCAGCCGCCTTTCCGGACATCACGTGGTCGTTCACTCACCACCACGCGAATCCGGGTGGGCCCTCGGTCGAGCACGACCCCTTCAACCACCTTCTCGCCCCACGGGCGGGAGCGCGAAATGAGCACGATGTCGCCGTGGGAAAAACGATGCTCGGGGAGACGCCCGCTGTCTTGGGCCTCGAAAACCACGATGTCTTCCCCGAAGAAACGGCCTTGGACGCGTGCCTTGAGGTCAAACAGTGACACACCCGCCATCAGCAAGCGTTGCTTGGACCAACTCTTCCATCGTTCTTCCACCAGTTGGGTCTCGTCGTCCAACTCCTGCTTGATGAGGTCCGTCATCGTCGAAAAGTGGTCCTGGCTTCTCCGCCAGCGGTCGGGAGCAGGCTCGCCTTTGACCTGGGGCAACTCGGGGTCGCTGGCGCTGTTCATGCGCTTGACTGAACCCTTTCTCGCCATGTTTCAACCACGGGTTGGCCCCTCATCATCGTATGGATGAAGATTGAAGCGATTTCCGAGCGACAAACCCTCAGTCTTAAACAGAGAATCCACGGCCCACAACCGGGCGAGCTCATGTTTGGTCGCAAGAAAAAGGACGATGACGTCGTTGGCGTTTCCTGTCCTTATTGTGGGGTAAACAACCCACTTGGCTCGGAGCAATGCGAGCAGTGCTACTATTCGCTGAACAAGTCAGCCCGGGACCAGCCGATGGCCGAGCCCTCCTCCACCAACGACGAGATCATGAGTCTCCTGCTGGGCGACAACGAAGAGGAAGAAGACACCGGGCCGGTGGTGGAAGCCGTGCTGTCCCTCGACGACGTGACGGTTGAGGTCGACCAGTACAGCATCACCGAAACCGAACATGACGAGGAAGGTGAGCCCGTCCCCGAATCCTTTGAGTTCATCGGCAGCCAAGGCCCCACGCTCTCCTCAACCGTGGCCTCGCAAGAGCCTGCTGAAGTCGAGTTGACGGCAGAAGACGCCCCGAAAACCTACGTTGAATTTGATTTGGGCAACGTTGACCCGCTGGCCGAAGTGGCCGAACCGGTCCACACCGGCCGAGGTGGACTGTACTCACCCACGGTTGAAGCGCCCAAAGACGACGATTTGCTCGGTGAAGTGGGTCCTGCACCCAACGCCACCCCTGACCTGCCCGATCTTGCCTCGCAAGCACCGCCTCAAGGCGCCAGTTTGGCCCAAGCCATGGCGACCGAAACACCCGACCTTCCTGACCTCCCCGACGAGGCCCCTGCCAGTCAAACTCCAACCGCTTCTCAACCGCTGGGCGCAGATGTTGCCGTCTCCGTGCCAGCCACCTCTGCGGCAGCATCCCCTGCCTCTTCGCCCTCCGCTGATATTGCATCTCCAGAGACACCGGACCTTCCCGACCTCCCAGAGGACGAACCAGCGGCAGCTGAAGTGGCCGAACCCGCACCACCCGAACCCGAGCAGCGCCAACGCATCTGGCCTTGGCCCAAGGGCGAGGCTTGGACACCGACGCAGGTGTACCAAGAAGTGGTCGGCGCCATGGAGCACGTCAAGCACGGACGCATGGAAGCAGCAGCCAACGCCCTCGACCAGCTTGGCCCGCATCTCGAAGACCATCTCGACATGCTGCTCCACGTCTCGGTGTTGATGCAGCATTTGGGGCGGCACGAACACATGAAGTGGACCCTTGACATGGCGGCTTACGTTCATCCAACCGACCCACACGTTCAACAAGCAAGGGCTCAACTTTTGACATGAGGGACGGCCATGGTTGAGACGCCGGAACTTCGGGTCAACGACGGCATCGTCCTTCGTCCAGCGACCAACGCGGTGCTGGTGTCCATGTTTGAAGCGTACCAGGAGGACGCAGAAGCGGCCCAAACCGCCCTGCCCTGGCTCGACCCGAACGACGATGTCCGTCGACAACTCAGGGATATGCTCTACGACATCGAAGCGCAAGCAGGGACGGACCAATTGCACTTCTGGTCCATTCACGACGTCCAGTCCGAGGCCTTCGTCGGCCTTGTGGGCCTCGGTGACGAGCTCCAATCGCTTCACGCCGACTTTAACTTGGGCTACTGGGTGTGTCGCGCGTATCGCCGCCAATCGATTGCATCAGCATGTGTTGACACCATCTTTTCCTGGCTGAACCAGCGGGCGAACACCACCACCGTCGAAATCGCCGTCCATCCTCACAACGAGGCAGGACTGGCCACGGCCAGCGCCATCTGCGGACGGTGGAACGGCGAGCGGCTCGCAGAGTTCATCGGCATCGAGTTCAACGA
>CAXRAL010000085.1:0-36479 GCA_964228815.1 Candidatus Poseidoniaceae archaeon | reverse complement strand
CAGCAATGAAACCGAAGAGGTCAGCACGAACGAAGATCAAGAGGCCAACGACACTCTACCTGGGTTGGGCCTTCCCCTCACGATCATGGCAACCGCTGGAGCGTTGCTTGTCCTGCGGGGAAAGGACGATGAGGCGTGATGATGAACGTCGTTTGTGGACCGGATTTCAATTTCTCGTCATTTCATCTCACCTGATATTTTTCCAAAAAATTTCTCATCAGAGGTAAATTTACGCCGTAGAACTGCTCACAAAATCTTGAGCGGTTTCGTCATTCTTGGACATTTTTTCAAAGATTCTGTACCCCAACTAATATAAATGGTGTAAGTTGTGGGATGCAGTGCATACAGTCCGTATGGGGTGAATGACATATGTTGGGAAATAAGAAAAACCAGAAAAAGACCGTCTTCGGCGGTATCGGGGTTGCACTGTTGTTGTGCGCATTGATGGTGCTCATGCCAATGAGCGGCTACGTTGACAACAACGAAACAGCAGCAACCGTGGAGTCTGTGGAAGCAGACTCGACTGGAGCAGAGGATTACTTTGCTCTCCCCGAGAAGCTTGCCGAAGCAGAATATGAATACGACCCATCGCTTGAACTTCAAGGGATGCGAGACGCCAAGACCAAGGCCTTCCTCAATGAGGACGGCTCCATCACGCAGATGGTGGCCAGTGAACCTGTTCACTACATGTCTGCCGATGGCACTTGGGAAGACATTGACCTGAACATTCAGGCCTACCCAGAGGGCTGGGGCGTGACGGAGAACACCTTCACGACCTACTTCGCCCCTGAAGTCGCCAACGGCATCTCGGTTCAGGCAAACGAGTTCGTTGACCCGGTGATCTCCGGTATCAACCCCATGCTCGTGACCCTCGATGTCTCCGGCTCGGCCCCCGAGCCCTTCATCGCTGCTCCAAGCCCGAACGGCGTGGAAGTTGGTGGCAACGTCATCCGCTACCCGCTCGCTGAGGGCTTCGACTTGGACTACTCCGTTGAGAGCAACCAGGTCAAGCAGAACCTCATCCTCCGTGAGGTCCCGGTGATTCCAGACGCTGCTGAGTACTTCGGTCTCAGCGAAGGACTGCGCATGCCTGCTGGCTACGCACTCTTCTCTGGCGAAACGATGCTCGGTGAAGAACTCTTCAAGACGCAAGAAGACCTTCAAATCCGACACATCGAAACCGGTGAACTCCTCGTGGAGATTCCTGCGCCCATGATCATGGAAGCAGGTGCAGAAGAGCCCTACATGGGGACCTTCTTCGTTCAGGTCTACGGCCCTGAAATCCTCCTCATCACCGTGGTTGAGTCCGACTGGCTCCTCGATGAAGACCGTGTCTACCCGGTCGCCATTGACCCGTCCATTCGAGTGAACTCCGCTGCAGGTGGCTACTGTTACATCTACTACGCATACTGCTACAGCAGCGCCTACCGCTACCACTACCGATACTACGGTTCCTACTACTATGTGCCATGGCACAAGTACACCTTTACTTCCTCCAGCGCTCTGCCCAGCGGTGCAACCGTTGACAAGATCGAGTGGAAGAAATACATGAACTACGCCTACGGCTCGACCCGAACCTTCCAGGTCAAGGTCTTGGAGTCCTGTGGTCTTGCTCCACGCTACTCCTACAGCTTCGGCTCCAGTTCGTGTTCCGGTTCCTCCATTAGCGGTTCCTACCTGACCTCGAACTACGGTGGTACCGCCGCTCGAAGCCTCAAGGCCTCGATCGGTCGCTCACCATCCGCAGCCACGGTCAGCAGCAGCGGTACCGGTTGGAAGACCGTTAACCTCTGTAACTCCGCAACTGCTTGTGCCGCCACCTCCGGTGGTGTCTCCATCATCACCAACGCCCTGAGCAACTCGGGCACGGTCGGTGTTGGTGAGCACTACACCGGTGGCAGTGCGTACTTCTACACGTACGCTTACGCCTCTGGCAGCCGCAACTCTCACCTCCTCATCACCTACTCTGGTGGTACGGACGCCGATGCCCCAACCTCGGACTTTGTCCCCTACACGGGAATTGATTCGTACATCGAAGGTGAGCGAACGCTCTTCATCAAGCTGACCGACATGTCGGGTATCGACACGACGTCCAGCGGTGCTCCTGTGCTCTACTACTCCACCGACGGTGGATCCACCTGGAGCACCACCACCTACGGACTGGGCTCCAACAACCAGTTCGATGCTGGTGAACTCGTGTCCATTGGCACCTGTTCCAGCACCGCTACCGACTGCCGCTTCAAGGCCCGTGTGGACGACCTGTCCTACGGCGACGATTTCCAGTACTACTGGAAGTTCCAAGACCTGAACCAAGGCAGCAACGGCGCCAACGTCGGCTACGAGCCTGCCTTGACCGGTACGCAAACCACGCCTACGCCTTACCAGGTTGACATCGTTGACCCAGCCAACGCACCAACCTCGCACAAGAAGATGACCGTGTTGACCACGGACGTCCACGCAGGCAGCTACTACACGCCTCAGGGCTTCATGGACCGCCAACTGACCTACTACAGCCACTCCGATGAGTACTTCTTTGAGTTCGACACCTCGAACTGTGGTACGGGTTCGCAGTCCTGTTTCTACACCGGCACCAGCACCTTCTACGGTAACTGGCTCGCTCGTGGAAACACCGCCCCCGCTTACGGCTACTACGGCATGAACAGTGGTACCAACAAGTTCAACCAGAACCTCTGGAACAACAACGGCGACGGCTTCCTGCAGATCGCTGCCAAGGACGGCCCAGGCATGAACATCATCTTCGTGTACAACAGCCAGCTGAACAAGTGGGCCACCGTCGGTGTCGACACCGAAACCGGCATTGACACCCCATTGACCGGCGGCAGCCAAGCCACGGCCTCGGTGTCCTACGGTTTCTCGCAAGCCTACAAGTTCGCCATCCCAGGCGACATCACCGGTTCTTTCGGTACGTTCTCGTTCAACGCAACGCAGACGTCCACGACCGCTAACCGCTTGTGTGTGACCACCAACGGCTGGTACTACTTCTACCGGTCCATCAGCACCGACCGCTGTACCTCGGCCTACTACATGATCTACGGCTCGACCTCCTCCTACCGCTGGAGCGGGTTCGCTCTCGGCTCTGGCTACTACGGTCGCCAGGCCAGCACCGGCGATATCACCTACAAGGTCGGCAACGTTGCACCTACGCCTGACACGTTCAAGCCTGAGATGATCCACAGCCCCATGCAGGACTCTCACTCCAAGAGCCGAACGGTCTCGGTCACCATCCTCGATGCTGGTGACCCAGCCGCAGGTCTCAACGTGAGCAGCTCTGCTGGTGTCGGACCTACCCTCTACCACCGAATCACCCCCGACGGTGGCTCGGCTGGCAGCTGGGTTTCGACGGCCATGTCCCAAGAATCCGGCAAGACCCGTGCACAGTGTCAACTCGCTGCTTGTACGTGGAGCGCTGCCATTGAGGACCTCGAAGTGAACGACACGGTGGAGTACTACTTCTCCAGCCGAGACGTTTCGACCGTTTCCTCTGGCATTAACGCCAACACCTCGTCGACCTACTCCTTTGACCGGGGCGACCCGAACAAGGTGTTCGTCGTTGAGTGGCGAGACATGTCGTACTACACCTACGGTCAACTCTGTACCGTTCAGGCCTTGTTCTACGACGTGACCAACGAGATTGAGTACAAGTACGACAGCAACTGCCGTACCACCTACAACTCCTGGTCGATCGGCTACATGGACCAAACCCGCCAAAAGGGTGCCAGCATTGCGCACTCCTCTTCGACGAGTTTCAACACCAACCCCGGTCACGTGCCAACCACGTCCAACTTCCGTATCTCGACCAGCTCGAGCTCCCACGCATGGGAATCCTTCGACAAGGGTCTGGTGGAAGTCACCAACGCTGACACGGCATTGACCGGCACCTCCAACGGTCGCCCATACCTCTACTACTGTATCTCGTCCTACTACTGGAACACGTACAAGGCTCGCTGCAACGCGAACATTGACATCCCAGCAGGCTTCGAGTTCGAGTACTTCGGTACGACCTACGACGGTGACGACTCCAACGACCGTATCCAACTCAGCCGACAAGGCTCGATGTACTTCATCAGCAACGGCAACACGAACGTTGAGCGCAACCTTTGGACCTACCACCAGCCATCCCTCCCCTACTCGGGAAGCAGCTTGGCTCGTCCAGGTACCATCGCTCCGTTCTGGACCGGATACAACCAATACTACTGCTACGTGAACTCCAACCAGGACTGTTCCGTCTACTACCGTGTCATGCCTTACGAAGGCAAGGGTACGGATGTCACGGCTGACATCACCTCCGACCCAGTGTGGGACTTGACCGACAGCCCAATCCGCATCAACCCAACCAACGACTACCTCGTGGTCTCCTCGGACTTGACCATTAAGCCCGGTGTGCAGATCTTCGTGGCCGCCGGTAAGGGTATTTCCTTCGACGGCGCTTGTACCAAGATGACGGCACTGGCCAACGAGACCCACCCCATCAACATCACCGGCATGAACGGTGGCGAGTGGAAGGGTATGGCCTTCACGGACGATTGTACCTCCGCTGGTGGTACCGACGACCGACACCAATTCAGCCACGTGAACTTCGAGAACACGTCGGGTGCGGTGTTCCGCTCTGGTAGCCGGCACGACAACTCCGGTCCGTCCTGTGGTAGTTCAACCGCAGACTGTAACACTGGAAACTACACGATGAGCGACGTGACCTTCACCAACGTCGGTGCTGTGTTCACCCACGGCAGCGGCCAAGGTACGGTTGTCACCATGGAAGATTTCGAAATCGATGGCGTCGATGAGGCCTGTTTCAACTTCCCTGAGAACACTGTGGCCACCCTGAAGGAAGGGACGATCAAGAACTGTAACACCGACGGTAAGTCGTGGGGCGGTACCATCGTCAACTACCCAGGTTCCACCGCTGGTGCTCTGCACGCTGAGAACTTGACCGTTGAGAACTCCTACGTCAACTTCATCGATGTTGATTTGCAGCATGTCACTGTCTCGAACGTGACCGTCACCAACCCATCGGCTCAGACCGGTGTGGCCATTGACTCGATGTTCGGCACGGGCTCGAACGTGGTCCTCAACAACGTGGACGTGGACAGCTACGCCAACTCCGGTATCAACGCCATGGGCAGCATTGCCATGACGGACGTTGACCTCGGTACGGCTGACCTGTGGCTCATCCCCGGTGGCTGGTCCCAGACCGGCAACGGTCCATCCAGCTCGGATGCTGTCTTTGACACCATCACCGCTGGCGACATCACGATGCAGCGCATCCATCCAGGTACCTTCACGGACATCACCGCTGAAGACATCTCAATGAGCGGTTCCTCCATCGTCACCGAAACCGTTGACATGGCGAACTTCGACATTGACACCTTCACGCTGGCTGGCTGTGGCTGGTCCATGATCATGGACGCCCCAAGCCTTGAATCGTTCAAGAGCACCTGTTCCAGCTCCTCTGCAAAGAACACGATTTCGATCGCAGACGCTGACTTTGCCCACGGTTCCAGCTCCGATCACGTCATCGACGGTCGCAACTCCCTCATCACCGTGGGTGAGTCAACCATCACCAGCTCAAGCATCAGCTCGGGCACGACGGAAGTGGCCAAGGCCCGAACCGGTACCAACGTGGTGCTCATCGATGTTGACCTCAACGGCAACGACTGTTCGGATTCGAGCGGCGACACGGGCAACTGTGCCTACGACGTCTCCTCGTCCAGCAGCAACCCGTCGTTGGTCTACTTCGGCGGTCTTGCAAATGTTTCCGTCTACCGGCAGACGCCAACGGCTAAGGTGTACAAGCAAGACCACGTGGTCACGGCCACGCTCCTCGACAGCAGCATGAACGAGTTGTTCCAGGTCGGCAGCCACATGACTGACGCCGATGGAAACACCAGCGTTTGGGTGGTTGTGGAAGACAGCGACGGTACGGCCTACGAAGACCACGTCGTCCGAGCCTTCGGTACGGCCGGTCAGAACGAGACCTACCCCGATGACTACCCCGATGTCACCCTGGCCAGTTCTTGGTACCCCAGCGGTGGCTACACCTGGGGCACGCACCTGGACCTCCTCCTGGAGCCAGCGCCCATCGTGTTCAACGACCCAACGCTCAACTGTTACAAGTTGATCAACGACCCGTTCTACACCGGCCAGTCCGGCTCCAGCGGCGGATACGACCTCCGTGGAAACTTCGACAGCGGTACGAACACGTTCACCTTTGACGACACCTCCATCACGGTCTCGGCCGACTTGATGCTCGACTCCTGTGGTTTCGAGTTGCAGGGCGGTTCGCTGCGTGTTCTGAGTACGGCGACCTCTACGCCGGTCATCACCATCAAGGACAGCGGTTTCTTGACCGCCAACAACGATGGTACCTCCGGTAGCCCAGCGGCCATCCGTGCGGTCTCCTCGACCTACGGACTCCACTTGGACATCCAGAACGGCGGTACGCTGACGCTCGACCACGCCAACCTCCGAGACGTTGCTTGGGACACGACCACCGAGTCGGCGCTCTACATCGGCAACGGTGCAACGCTGAACATGATGGACTCTGCGAACATCTACGGCGCCTCTGCCAACGCTGACGAGATGGCCACGGTCAAGATCCAAGGCGGCTCTGCGAACATCCAGGCTTCCAGCATCATCAACACCGGCCAGACCGGTACGGCGATTTGGATCGAAAACTCCGGTGCAACGCTCACTGACATCATTGTCAAGAACGCTGCCGTCGGTATTCAGAGCTACAACGGTGCTCCCCAAGTGGACGGCTTCACCTCCACGGGCAACACCGTCGGTATCAACGCCTACGGCGGTATGTCGCTGCCAACCATCTACCGAAGTACGTCCCTCTCTGGCGCAACGGCCGGCTGGACCACCTACAAGATCGACCTGTCCACCTACTTGGGCACGGGCGACTACCTGCAGGTCGGTGCCAACTCGGTCTTCGCCGGTGGAAACGCTCACCCAAGCTACAACTACGCTACGAGCAAGTACTACTTCATCACCGACCGAATGAACATCATGTTCGAGGACGACGCTGGAAACGAGTGGAACATCACCGACAGCGGCCAAGATGGCTACTACCCGTACGGTAGCAACGACCCAGCGGTCACCGCAGGTACCCACTCCTACAACGGTGGTACCGGTGGTGCACCATCCTGGCACTGCAACTACTACGGCTACAGCTACGGTCCTAACTACCAGTCGTGGGAGGGCTACTTCTACTACCTCTACCGCTACTGGCTCGGTCAGTCTGTGAGCTACCCTAACTACTACGATGCTCCTGACGAGTTCGGCTTCACCTGGGAATCCACGGACTTCAGTCCAACGGGCAACTACCAGTCCCGCTACCCGTACAAGTACTGGGGCTACTACTCCCCGTCCTTCTACTTCGGCGGTGTCTACGCTCCACCTGAAGGTAGCAACGGTCAACCCTCGACCGGCCCAGGTCAGCCTGGAAACGTTGGAAACCCACCATCCTACGCTGCTGGTGGCTACCCCAACAACTACGGTATCTGTCTTGACTACGCCTACACCTACTACATGAACAGCGGCGAAGGCGCTCGTATGACCTACCCTGTTGTTGACATCTCCGGCGCTGTCGCCAACGGCGGAAACATCTCCAAGGTCTACCTTTGGATGGATGTCCTCCACCGAGGATCTGACAACTACCAGGACCGCTACGACTTCGTGGCTCGCTCCGGCAACGACCCAAGCGACTTGGGCTCCTACCTCCGCGAGTCGGGTACGCCGCTCTTCAAGGAAGGCACCATCACGGGCGCCACCACCGGTATCGAAATCGGCGGTGCGTTCGCTGCTGGACACTTCGAAGACATTGATGTCGTTGGAGCAAGCCAATCCGGTTTGGAAATCATCGGTCAAACCTCTGCCTCGGCAGACCGTTTGAACGTCTCGAGCGGCAACTACGGTGTGCTCGTGTCCAACACGGCTTCCGGTCAGATGGACCTTGAAAACCTCGACCTTGAGAACCAAGTCGTTGCTGGTGTCTACTACCAGACCGATGTCGGTGGCGACCTTTCCGGTACCATCACAGGTTCAGCAGGTGCGGCGTTCAAGTACGCCTCTCGTACCTCGGCCGCCGTTGAGTTCAACAGCATGACCATCCAAAACAACGCCGTTGGTATTGAAACCGATGGTGATGGAACGTTTACGCTGACCGATGTTGTCATGTCCAACACCAAGGATGTCCTCATCACCGGTGCTGCTACCATGGAGTTCATCGAAGGTTCGATCGACACCAACACGGTGGAAGTCACAGGAAGCGGTTCCTTTGACCGACTCCGCCAGTTGGATGTCACGCTCCAAGCCAACGTCTCCGGAACAACCGAGGACGTCACCGGAACCACGGTCATCCTGAAGGATTCCGAAGGCACGGTAACCGGCATGGCCTCCACCGACTCCAACGGTGTTGCGAACGACATTACCTTCGTCACCCAGACGGTCGACAGCGGATCCTGTTCCAGCGTGTGTACCAGCAACCTGAACGGCTACGAAGTGGTTGCCTCGGCGACCATCGACTACTACTGGTCCGGCAGCAGCAACAACGCAGCTGACTTCCGCTATGTGTTCGAGACCATGTCCCTCACGGACACCTCGGGCAACAGCGACACGGTCTACCTCGAGGACGAGTACACCGCCCGTATCTGCTACACCTCGACTGCCTACGTGAAGCAAGATCGCTGCGCAAGCGGCCTCTCTTCCTCGGGAAGCCGAACGTTCAGCAACGGTCTGGTTGAATACGGTTACCTGCGAAGCCACAGCGGCAACGACTTGGCTGGCGAGACCGTCATGATGGATGCTCCGTTCATGTACCTGGCCTCTGGCAAGCACAACTGGAACGGTTCCACGTGGATTTCCACCGCTTCATACGACTTCGACGGTTCCAACCGTATGTACCCGTACTACAGCGGTGAAACCTCGCTCTACATGCACGACGCCTCGGTCACCGCAGTGGCCGTGTCAAGCAGTGGTACGCCACAAGGGTTCGTGATGGGCTACAACTACTACTCGATGAACATCGACATGGACAACACGACCATTTCAGGTCTGGCCACCATGTATGGTGCCATGGGCTACGGCTACTACAACAACTACGAGTTGGACTTCTTCAAGATCACCAACAGCACCTTCACGCACTTCAACGGCTACACCAAACTCAACAGTGCGATTGCTTGGAACGACGAGTGTATGCGTATCCTCGGTGGCGACGGAAACATCATCTCCGGGAACACGTTCAAGGACTGTGGCGTTGGAATGATCATGGAGCGCTCGCCGTACTACTACAGCCACCAATCCAGCGAGATTGGTGCTGACAACATCACCATCACGGACAACGTGTTTGAGGACGGTGGCGAGATTGCTGACATCTGGTTTTACTTCCGCAACGAAGCCCAAGGTGTCGAAATCTCCGGCAACGAGTTCTCCACCAGCGGCCACGCCATCGACATTGAAAACGGTAAGACAAGCAACGTGCTCATCCAGGACAACACCATCACCGGCGGAGACGATGCCATCATGCTCAATGATGTGGATGACTTCACGGTTGACGGCAACGACATCTCGGGTATCCAAGATGCGACCTCGACTGGTCTGTTCGTCTCCGGCGGCTACGGCAACATCACCGACAACACCCTGACGGACGCTGACGGTGGTATGTTCCTCGAAGACATGGAAGCACCACCCGCACCTGAAAACACCCTCTGTTCGATTGGCAGCAGCGACTACCGACGCTCGACCAGCTGTACCTGGAACCTTGCCTCCGGCAAGACCGCTGTGGTCAACCTTGAAACCGACAGCTGGGGCTATGAAATCAGCATTGAGATCACCAAGCCCGACGGTACCAAGGACACCTGGCCCACCTACTCGTTCAACAGCAACGCTGCGTACAGCCCACTCCGTGCTTACACGGACGCTGGCAACTACACGCTTGCTGTGGCCGACTCGTGGGGCGACGGTGGAGCCACCATCAACGTGGTGGAGTCCTCTGGCGCAACCGGCAACTACGCCGGTCCAATTGTGAGTGGAAACACCATCGGACTGTCAACTGGGCGAGCCTCGTTCAACGCTGTTGGTATCACGGCCGCTACGTGCGACGGTATTGCCATCCAGTCCGCTGCCAACACGATCAACCTTGGCGACAACGCCATCGTTCTCGATGACTGCGACTTCAGCGACGTTGGTTCCACCCTGACCGGTGATGACCTCGCCTCGACCGTCGGTATTGTCGGCGACGACACCAACACGATCCTGACCCTCAACGGTACGGACGTGAGCGGCTACGCCACCGGTGTCAGCAAGGAGAACGGCGATCTGTTCATGATTGGTGGCGCTTACCTCTCGGGTAGCGACTACGGTGTGTTCGCTGAGGACACCTACGTTGTCGCCATCGACGCTCACGTCGACGGTGGCAGCACCGGTACCGGTCTCCACGTCGAGAGCAGCCCCGATGTCTGGGTCTACCCCATGGACGCCTCGGGTGCCATCGGTATGTACGTCGAAGACACGCCATTCCGCTGGGACGGCGGTGTCGCTGACGCCACCACGGCTCTGTCCGTTGTGGACGCCACCGGTAGTGTTGAGAACATGACCTGGGCTGACGCCACCACGCAGGTGAACGCTGGCAACAACGCTCACATCACCTCGATCGGCAACACCCTCGACAGCAGCAAGATCGTCGTGGCCAGCTCGGCCGTCATCGACGAAGCCAACCTCATGAGCATCGACTCCACCCACTTGGGTGCTGCTCCTGCTGCTGAGGTTGCTCTCTTGTTGACCTCCACGGACGACGAGCGTGCCTCCTATGTTTCGACCTCCTTCCAGCCTGAAGCCATGACGGTGGACGGCTCGGACGAAGACTGGAACGGCGGCAACGCCCTCAACCCATCCGGCTATGCAATGCCTGGTGTGATGAGCGGCGACGGCACCGACGACTTCCTGGTGACCTACATCGAAGGCGACGGTATCTACTTCGGTATGACCAACAGCGACCTGTCCAACTCGGACGTGTTGATTTACCTCAACACCGGTAGCGGCGGTTCCGATGTCGGCTACAACGGCCTCGGTGGTGCACACGACCTGCCATTCAGCGCCAACTACGTGTTGTGGGCTGACAGCGAAGGTTCCTACGACCTCTACAGCTACGGCTTCCTCGGTTGGAGTCCATCCAGCCTGAGCACGGCCAACATCGACGTGGACTTCTCCACCTCGCTCGCTGAGTTCGGTGTCCCATGGAGCCGCATCGGTGGTATGCCATCCGAGATCGACATCGTGGCCATCGTCCAAGAGGAAACCACGGCTGACATCACGATCGCTCACCCAAGTCAGACCTTGGACTCCTCTGCTACCCTGCAGAGCCTGTCCAAGTTCATGACCGTCGAGTTGACCCACGGCGACCTCGCCGACGGCACGCTGACCTCCGAAGTTCTGGTCTACCAGTCCTACAAGGGCAGCACCACGGCCACCGGTCAGAAGAACTACGACCTGATGATCAAGACGCCCGCAGCCTGTGCCTACGACTGGGCCACCGTTGAGGACATCTCCATGGCCACCAACGTCATCTTCGACGACAGCTACGTGGCTGGAACTGGCGACACGACCAACGTTCTGAGCACGATTGACATCAAGCGTGCCTGCCCAGTGATCGACACGGAAGGAACCAGCACCGACGACGGACTCGTTGACTTCAGCAAGGACGAAGACTCCGGCGCCTTCACCTTCAGCCTGACCAACCTGGCTGATGACGTGCAGGACGCAGAGTCCTCGCTGAGCTGGACCATGAGCGAGGGCACCCAAGTGGCCTTCAACAACGACGACCTCATGGACGCCGTGCTCAACGGTCAGGACGTGACCTTCACGCCCAGAGTTGACCAATTCGGTACGCAAGTGTTCTCCTTCGAGGTCACGGACAGCAACGGCTTGAGCGACACCCACAACATCACCTTCACGGTGAACAACATCAACGACGCTCCGGTCATCTGTAACGTCGAGCGCTCCGACTGTATGCCTATCTTCTCTGAAGACGACGGCAACTACAACATCCTCCCAGAAGGCTTTGGTACCCACACCAAGTTCCTGGGCGATGTGTCGAACGCTACCCGTTCCTACATCCGTGATATGGCCAACGAGCAGGCTCCAACCCGCCAAGTCTACACCTGGTCCGCTAGCGCTGTTGACATGGGCACCACGGACGCTTGTTCCGCCTTCAGCGTTGACATCCTCAACAACGAACTGGCCATCACTGAGAACACCAACAACGAGTTGGGTGGCAAGTGTACGGTCACGCTCGGTCTCGCTGACGACGGTGCAGAGAACCAAGACGCTGCCACCTTCGACGTGGTCTTCTCGGTTGCACCTGTCAACGACGCTCCAGTCATCAAGGACTGGAACCGCACGACCGACACCGTCATGGTGGCTGACAACGGCTCGATCCCCGCTCTCCCATGGTCCATCTCTTTGATGGAAGATGACGAGAACGTGGCGAACTTGACCTACGACCTGTCCGCCATCAAGGCTGACGTTGACCACGAACTCGACGACCTGACCTGGACGGTTGAGTCCACGGACCAGTGTGTCTACACGAACTACTTCACCACGACCATCGTCGGTGATGACCTCGTGTTCGACCTCATCGAGGACGCTACGACCAATGCCAACGACTGGGAGATCGACTACCTCAACAACAACGGTATCCACCAGATTGGCCCATCCGGCTCTGAGTACTGTCAGATCCGCTTGGTCCTCCGAGACACGCCAACGGCCCCAACCACGCAGGGCGACTACAACACGTACGTGCCAAACTACGACCCAAGCGTGATGGCCATTGCTGACTACCAGCAAGGTGTGGCTACCAAGGAAATCGGTGTTCGTGTTGAGAACGTCCGTGAGCAAGTGCCTGACTACTACTTCGACGACGAGTCTGGCTTCAGCTTCAACGGTGTCACCAACGTCATGACCGGCACCTATGTGCCGGTCACCGTCGCCGTCAACGGCGGTGGCGACGAAGGTCCATACCGATACGACCACATGCTGGCCATCACCTACCACACGGATGGACACGATGATGTCGAGTTGACTCGCTACTACGCTGTGCCTGACTACGGTGCGAGCGTCAAGTACACCGAGGATGTCTACATCACCAAGGACACGACCCACGTGTGGGTTGAGATGGACGTTGTGACCTGTCTGGCCAACCCCTGCGACATGTCGGTGACCGCTGCAGACCGCTTCCAGGCCGATGAGCCCGGATCGCACTACGCTATCATCAACAACGTGCAGAGCGACGACCCATGGTCCAAGCCCGGTCAGTACGGTAAGAACGCCACGAAGACCTCCGAGCGCCGACCGCTCCTCGAGGACAGCAACTGGTGTAACAACATCATGACCTCGCTTGCTACGGCTGACGTGTGTAACCACGCCAACCAGCCAGCCAGCAACTTCCTGGCCACGGACCAGTTCCTGCCAGATGTTGTGGAAACCATCGGTGCCAGCGCCGTTCCATCGTTCGCCCCAAGCATTGTCGCTGTGGCCCTCACGGGTCTCTTCGTCAGTGCCCTCTCCTTCGCCAGCCGCCGTGCTGACGACGAAGAGGAAGTTGAGTCGATGGCTGAAGACGACGCAGCCGTCAGCCCTGTGATCGCTACCATCTTGATGGTCGCCATCACCGTGGTGCTGTCCGGTGTCATCTACGTGTGGGCTTCCAGCCTGGCTGAAACCGACGTGAAGGGTGTGCCCCGTGTCACCTTCGACATCGAAGACATCAACGGATTCGATGCTGATGAAGGCCACTGGCGCATCACCGTTGAGCAATCCCAGACGCCGCTTGCTACGCAAGCCGTTGAGGTGAAGGTGTTCTACACCAACGCCACGGGTGCCCTCAACACCTACTCGGTGAACTTGGCTGACAGCGCCGGTGTGTACGGGTTCAACCCCGCCAACAGCGACGCCTTCGTGACCTTCGTGGACTCGGTGACCAAGGAACAAATCTCAGAAACGGAGACCCGGTCGGTTTCGACCTTCAACTCCGGAGACACGATCTTTGTCCGAACCCACGCACCTGACGGTACGCCGCTTGAAGATGTGACGATCACCCTGAGCTATGCTCCTATCAATGGAGACGGTGCTTTGCTCCGAACTTGGGATGACCTGAGCTACGACCAGAAGGCTTGAGGCCCGACGGACGTCGATGCGACGTCGTCTTCGGACGACCGCCTCGGAGAGCGAGGCCCTTCGGGGCCTCCTCTCCTTGGTGAGCTTGCTACGGTCAATGAGTACACTGGTGAATCACATGGCTGAAGGACAACCCAAAGTTGTGGTCTTTGACTGCGACGGGGTGCTTGTCGATGCCGTGAGCTCATGGCGGACCTTGCACGACTCGTTCGGTACGGACAACGCTGTGAACCTCACCCGGTTTATCCGTGGTGAGATCAGCGACGTTGAGTTCATGCGCTCCGACATCCAAATGTGGAAGGCGGTGAGAAACCCCATCCATCAGGATGAGTTGTTCAGGGCCTATGCCGGTGTCAAGTTGATGCCAGGTGCACGAGCGTGTGTTGAACGCCTCCAAGAAGCAGGCGTCTTCGTTGCCATCGTGAGTGCTGGTGTCGACCTGTTCGTGAGTTCCATTGCGAGCATGCTCAACGTGGATGATTGGATCGCCAACGGGTTCGTCTTTGACGACGAGGGCTACCTCACGGACGAGGGTGTATGCCGCCTTCACGCCAGTGGAAAAGGTGCGATCATCTCCCGATTACTGGAGATGAACGACCTCGAGGCAGAGGACTGTGTTTCCGTCGGCGATTCAGAAATGGACTTGTCCATGATGGTCGAAGGCAGCCGGTTCATTGGATTCAATCCCACCAGGGACAGTTCCAAGGTAGCGTTCGAAGCCGCAGGCGTACCCGTGGTGACCGTCAAAGACCTGCAGGCCATTTTGCCACTGATGGGCTTTGACGTGGACGGAAATGAAGACGCCTAAGGTGTTTAATCCACCATCACCTTCGCTCGGTCATGGCGGGTCCAATGTGCCGTCGAGAGGCTCGGCGAGCCGCTGTACTCGCCATGCTCATCGGCTCGGTGTTCCTTGCCGGGTGCTTAGGCGGCGGCGAGTCAACCTCCACCTCGGTGGACGATGAAGGTCCGATCACCCTCACCGTGTGGCACACCTTCGCAGCAGAGAGCAAGGAAGAGAACGTCTTCTTGTCCTCCATCCGGGCCTTTGAGGAGCTACATCCGAACATCACGGTTGAGGCCTCACTGGTGCCGTTTGGCGATGCCGATAACCTGTTCATGACGGCCGCTCAAGGCGGTGAAGCACCCGATTTGATGCGTCTCTCGAGCGACCAGCTGGGTGCTATCGGTGAGGTGCGGGTGGATGGGTTTCCTCTCTTGGAAGACCTTCGTCCACACCTAACCCCGGTTCAACGTGCCCAATTTGATGAGCGTGCCCTTCACGCCATGAGGTACGACGATGCCCTGTACGGCGTGCCGGCGAGCCAGGATGCCCTTTCGTTGATTTACAACAAAGCCATCTTTGATGCCCGAGGTGTGGACTATCCCGATGCTTCATGGACGCAAAACGACTTGCTGCAGGCGGCGCAAACACTGACCTATCAAGACGTCCAGGGGCTGGCTTTGCCGGTCAAATCCGCCTACTGGTGGTTCGGGTTCCAAGCAGGTTGGGGGGGGTCCCTGTTCAACGAATCCGGCGTTCCCACCTTGGATTCTAACGGCTCTGCGGATGCCTTGGACTGGTTGCTCGATTTGGAATTGGAGCACGAAGTGGTCGCTACCGGCACACAAACAGAGGGCATGAAAAACCAGTTCATCGGCTCCAAAGCCGCCATGATCGTCGACGGTCCGTGGAATTGGGCCACCTACGAAGCCAGTCGGTTGGACGTGGGACAAGCCATGCTTCCGGTGATCGATGCAACGGGGGAGCGCGTGGCTCCCCTTGTCACCTACAAAGGCTGGACCGTCAGTAAACAGAGCCTCCACAAATTGGCAGCGGTGGACTTGGCGCTGTTCCTCTCAAGTGAAGAGGTTCAGAAGCAGTTTGCGTTGGAAACGTACACCCTGCCAACCCACCTTGGTGCGGCTGCAGACGAAGCGGTTCGTGCTGACGAAGTGCTGGCGGGGTTCATGGACCAGCTAAACGCTGGTACGCCGGCGCCCACGACGCGTGGCATGGCCCTCGTTTACGGCCCTTTGGTCACCGCCTTTGAGCAAGTCTACACCGGAACCGCCACCGCCGAAGCAGCCCTTTCAGGAGCCAATGCAGCGCTTATCGAAGAAATGGAGGGCTTGGAGCGAGCTGCGCCACCGCCTGATAACGAGGGGTACCGAACCATCACGGTGAATTTCACAACGGATGATTCGTCGACGTACACCGTTCTTGTTGACGGTGAAACGCATTCACGTCTTTCATCCGAAGGCCTCACGCCTTCCTTGCTGCCCGCCTACGACACGTGTTTGGCTGACGGGATGGAGATGCCGTACGTCGGCTCAAGTCGCCTTCTCCCCAGCGGTGCCACGATCATCGAATGTTCCCTAACCGGTATGGTGCCCGGCACGCTGCATCAAATTGAGGTGGAGGGGAACTCGGGTTCGGTGTTGAGCCAGGAACTCAGCACCGATGTGGGCGATGTTGTGCCCACCAGCGGCGACACCTCTGCCGTGCTGTTCGCCTTGGGCGCCATCGTTGTCTCACTGGTGGCGCTGCTCAGTTTCGGCCGCTACATGGATGTCAAAGCTGGTCGCCTGCACGCTCGCTCTGCCCACGCCTACATCGCACCGGCCATGCTGGCCCTTGCCGTCTTGACCTTCTATCCCGTGCTCTACGGATTCTGGCTTTCGTTCACCAACGCCGATGCGACACGATTGGGCGACGAATCGTTTGTCGGGCTGGTCAATTTCCTCGATGTGTTCACGTCGTCCGGTTTCCTCCGTGTGACCCTGTTCACCTTGGTGTGGACGGTCAGCAATGTGGCCGCTCACATCGGCCTTGGGCTCTTCCTCGCCATGGTGTTGCACCGTGCTAACATTCGCGGCACCACGGTGTACCGCACGGTGTTGCTTCTGCCTTGGGCCATCCCGTCGTACATCTCCGTTCTCGTTTGGAAGGGGATGTTCCAACCCGAGGGTCTTGTGAACGATGTGCTCGGGACGGAGTTCCAATTCTTGGCCGACCCCACGGGGGCGCAACTCGTGGTGATCTTCGTCAACATTTGGCTCGGCGTTCCGTTCATGATGATGTCCCTCAGCGGTGCCCTTCAGGCGCTGCCAAAGGAGATGTACGAAGCCGCCCAACTCGACGGGGTCAGCGCGTGGGACACCTTCCGTCATCTGACCTTCCCGAACCTCAAGAGTGCCCTTGTGCCGCTGTCGTTGCTCGGATTTATCTGGACGTTCAACATGTTCAACGTCATTTACCTCCTGACCGACGGCGGTCCCGACCTGTACTTTGGTGAGCCCGGGCAGACGGACATTCTCATCACCTACGTCTACGATGTGGCCTTCCGAGACGGTGCATATGGCGTAGCAGCGGCGTGGTCCGTGGTGATTTTCTTGATGTTGCTGGCGTTCTCCTGGACGTACATGAAGCGCACGAACGCAACGGAGGCGACGGTATGATCTCTCCCGAGACAGTTCGTCGTTGGTACACGCCCGTTGAGGTGTCCACCCTTCGGAGGTGGCTGCTGGTCAGCGTAGTGGTCAACGTGATGTTGCTCTCTGTCGATGTGTTACGTGGCGGTGAATCCTTCCTCATCGGGGTCCTTGGGGTCTTGATGATGGGAGCCCTGTTGAACAGCCTTCCCCAGGAACAGAAACCAGCATCTCGAAACCAATCCTTGATGCTTGGCGGCGCCGTGTTGTTGTGCGGGCTGGTTCGTTTGCTCGAGACGCCCATGAGCCTGTTCGACTGTTGGATGCATGCCTGGATGGTTGGCCCCGGTGCCCTGACCATCCTCTGGGTCTCCGGTCGCCCCGTGTCGGCCTGGTCAACGCGTTCCCTGTCCATCGGTGCCGTGGAATATGGACTGGCGAGGAACCAATCCCTCGCACCGCGTTTCCAAGCCTTTGGTGCTCATCTCGTGCTCTTGCATTTCGTGGTCCTCACCCTCCTCCCGCTGGTGTGGATTCTCGACATCGCCCTTTCGCCTGGCAATGCGCTTGGGGGTTCATTGGGTGGACCTTACACCACCGAACATTTCTCCAACATGTTGGGCAGCGATGCCTTTTGGACATGGATGCGCAATTCCCTCATCGTCAGCATCGGCACCACCCTGTTGGGGCTGGTCGTTGCCATTCCCGCCGGGTACGCGTTCAGCCGCTACAAGTTCACAGGCAGGGACGTGTCCATGTTTGCGTTCTTGCTGGTGCAAATGTTCCCCGGTATCATCATCCTCGTGCCGTACTTCTTGGTGATGAAATCGCTCGGCCTGTTGAATTCTCACTTGGGCCTCATTCTCGCCTACTGTGTCACGGCCCTGCCGCTGTGCGTGTGGATGTTGAAAGGCTTCTTTGACACGGTGCCTCGAGAACTCGAAGAGGCAGCGTTGTTGGACGGTTGCAACCAATTTCAGGTGTTCACCAAGGTGGTGCTGCCCCTCTCGTTGCCGGCCGTTGCGGTCACCGCGCTCTTCAGTTTCCTCGCAGCATGGAATGAATTCCTGCTGGCCTTGACGTTCAACACGTCCAACGACATGTACACGCTGCCGGTTGGTCTGGCTTCGATGATCTCCAGCACGGGCCAGGCTTGGGGCGATTTTGCTGCGGCCAGTCTCCTGGTGAGTTTGCCGGTGGCCTTGCTGTTCCTGTTCTTCCAGAAGTTCCTCATCGAGGGACTGTCCGCTGGAGGCGTTAAGGGGTGAGAACACATGGTGAGTGTGAAATTTGAAGGAGTATCGAAGCGATATGAAGACGGGTTTGAAGCCGTTTCAGGGCTCGATTTAGAGGTCAAAGACGGCGAATTCCTCGTCTTGCTGGGACCCTCGGGTTGCGGTAAATCAACCACCCTGCGAATGCTGGCTGGCCTTGAGGAAGTGACCGACGGGACCGTCAGCATTGACGGCGTCGTGGTGAACCACCTCCCCGCTGGCGCACGTGGACTGGGCATGGTCTTCCAATCCTATGCCCTCTACCCGCACATGAGCGTCCGCGACAACATGACCTTCGGGTTGCGAATGGCCAAAGGCGCTGACCGTCTCCCCGACGGCGAAATCGCCACGAGGGTCAAAGAGACGGCGGCGATGTTGGAGTTGAGCGACCACCTCGACAAGAAACCCAAGGAACTGAGCGGGGGTCAGCGGCAACGTGTCGCCCTGGGCCGTGCCTTGATTCGTCGCCCGAAGGTGCTGTTGATGGACGAGCCGCTTTCTAATTTAGACGCCGAATTGCGCCATCAGATGCGTCATGAAATCCGTCGACTCCACGATGAACTCGGCACCACGACCATCTACGTCACGCACGACCAAATCGAAGCGATGACCCTGGCCGACCGAGTGGCCATCCTCGACAAAGGCGTGCTTCAACAGCACGCTCCGCCGCTCGAGGCCTACCAACAACCGGCGAACGAATTTGTTCAATCCTTCTTGTGTCGCCACCTTGACGATTTGGTCGAGACGGCCAACACCTTGCTTCGACCTTCAGGGGAGGGCGCTTGATGTTGACGCGCACGCCCGCTACGATGCTGGTGGCGTTGTTGCTCATCGTCGTGGCTTCGCCGCTGGTGACCAACGATGCGGAGGCTGCGACCGGTCGGTCTGGCGAATTCATCACGCTCACCTACACAGGCAACGCCTCATCGGTGGAACTCATCGGTGAATGGAACTGGAGTGAAACGCTGACCATGACTCGCAACGGGGATGTTTGGAGCGTGGACGTTGAACTCTCAGAGGGTCTGTACTGCTACAAATTCATCGTGGACGGTGCTTACATCTTTGATCCAAGCAACCCAGAACGCGTCTACTGCGATGACATCGAGAACTCATTGTTGCGGGTGGACGATCACCTTCGCCCCCACTACACCGCCACCTTGACGGATGTTTCCCTCGAGGTAACCTACCATGCCGGCTCCACCGGTGCGCTTCACGACGGTGTTCCCTCGGCGTTGGCTGGCGCGACGTGGGACGACATGACGTCGACATGGACGCTTCCCCTGTCCGACCTTGAGGATGGGAAGCACACGCTGAAAATCGAAGGATTCGATGCCGAGGGCCATCCTGCCTACGACCTCTTGGTTCCGTTTTGGACCGGCCCTCACGCTGAGTTCGTCTGGGACGACGCCCTGGTCTACATGATCATGACCGACCGTTTCGTCAACGGCAACACCAGCAACGACGGCATCAGCACAGGTGCTGCCGAAGGGGCAGACTGGCAAGGCGGTGATTTTGCCGGCGTCACGCAGATGATTGAGTCGGGCTACTTCGCTGACCTCGGCGTCAATGCCCTCTGGCTCACCCCGTTCAACACGGCTGCGACCGGGACGGGGAAAGCAGCGGATGGGGTGCACGATGTGTCGGCCTTCCACGGTTATTGGCCCATCGAAGCCCGTGGGGTTGAACCTCGATTGGGAACGGAGGCCGAACTCCAGGCCATGATCGAAGCGGCGCACGACGATGGCATGCGTGTGATGATGGATTTCGTGGTGAATCACGTTCACGAAGGCCACGAATACGCTCAAAACAACTCGGACTGGTTTAACACGGGCTGCATTTGCGGTCAGGCTGACTGCGATTGGACCGAACACCGGCTCGACTGTCAATTCACGGCCTACATGCCCGATGTCAACTGGAAGAACCGACAGGCTTCCGAACAGATGATCGCCGATGCACTGTGGTGGATGGAAACCTTCGACCTTGATGGCGCCCGCATCGATGCCGTGAAGCACGTAGAGAACCTGGCGGTGTCCAATTTGGTCGCTCAAATCAACGAACGGTTCGAGACCGTGGGCAACGACGTCTACCTCAAAGGGGAAACGGCCATGGGTTGGTCGGGTCATTCCCTTGAGGACAACCAAGCCCAGTACGGAGCCATCAACGCCTACATGGGACCTGATGGCTTGGACGGCCAGGCAGATTTCGTGCTCTACCATGCTGTGGTGGACAACGTGTTTGTCTCCGGCAATGAAAACTACCAGCACTTGGATTACTGGACGAACCGAAGTCAGGACCAATACACGCCCGGTTCCTTGATGGTCCCCTACGTGGGCAGCCATGATGTTCCTCGCCTCACCAGCCGTGCAGACACTGGAACCGGTGATGCCTACAATCAGTGGGTCGAGGACGGCCTTCCCGGACAGCCGGGCGATGTCTCTGCCTACCATGCCGCCCTCCAAGCCTACGGTTGGTTGTTGACCACGCCCGGTGCTCCTCTGCTCTATTACGGCGATGAATACGGTGAGTACGGCGGTGCCGACCCCGATAACCGCCACATGTATCGCGCTCAGTCATCGTGGAGCGCTCACGAAGCGGCGCTCTTTGAGAACATCTCGCAACTCGGGCAACTTCGTCTTGAGTCCATCGCGCTGCGACAGGGTGCGTACAGCACCCGTCTGGCCATGGCCAACCTGCTGGCGTACAACATGACCCATGACGAGCAAACCATGACCGTGGTGCTGAACCGGGGCGGGCCAACGCAGCTCAGTGGTTTTGGAGCCAACGACACGGTGCGCTTTGGCTCGGGTCCACTGGCCGATGGGAGCTTGACCGTTCCTGCACATTCGGTCACGGTGATCGAATTGAACGCCATCGTTGACCAACCGCCAACCAACGAAACCGGCGAGAACACCACCGTCCTGGGATGCACGGACCCGACCGCTGAGAATTACAATTCGTCGGCGACCGTTGACGACGGCAGTTGCACGTACCCACCCGCGCCAGTCCCCGGATGCACCGACGAGACCGCGACGAACTACAACGCAGCGGCCACGGAGGACGACGGTACGTGCCAGTACGAGACGGACCCCGAGGACCCGTGCGCTGACGTCTTCTGTGATGCATGCCCTGAGGGGTGGACCACGCTGCCTGCAGAGGAAGGCGGATGCTGTCCACGTTGCGTTGACCCCAGCGACACCAATCAATCGGGCGATGGTTCTACCAACGAGACCGCCACCGACGGGACTGCCAACAACGGGACCGTCGATGGAGGCACAGGGAATGGAACGAACGGAACGAACAACAATACCGACATGCAAACATGCTACCTTTGCTGCGGGGAAACCTATCAACACCCCGCTGACCAACCATGTCCGTCGATGATGTGCTTGCCCTGTGAGGAAGAAGAGGCCAGCACGACCACCTCGTCGGCCGTTACGGTCAGAAATGTCTTGATCGGTGCGGTCCTCCTGTTGGTGCTGATATTGGTCGTGACGGGGAGAAGTCCACCCAAACAAGAGTTGGACGGGGCGTTTGAGGCGCCTTCCGATCAGGAGAACTTCTCGTAGAAGTGCACGTAATCGGCGATCATTCTCGTTCCGGTGAATCGAGCAGAAGTGGCGATGCTTGCACGCATCAGTTTGGCCCAGCGTTCCGGGCCTTCGTCCCAAAGCGGGAGGACTTCGTGCTCCAACACGCTGTAGATGTTCTGGGCGTCCCGTGCATCGTCTCGCTCATCCTCAGCACTGCCAATGGCCCAACCGTTCACGCCGTGCTCGCAACCTTCGGGCCACCAACCGTCGAGGATGGAGCAGTTGGGCACGCCGTTCATGGCGGCTTTCATCCCTGAGGTGCCGGAGGCTTCCAGCGGCCGAATCGGGTTGTTCAGCCAGATGTCCACGCCGCTGGTCATTGCGAGACCGGTGTCCATGTCGTAGTTCTCGATGAAGGCCACGGGGATGTCATCTGCAACTTCTTTGGCCGAGCCAAAGATGTCCCGAATCAGTTGCTTCCCTCCCTCGTCTTTGGGGTGGGCTTTGCCGCTGAAAACGAACTGGATTCGGTTTG
This sequence comes from Candidatus Poseidoniaceae archaeon, assembly GCA_964228815.1. Lineage (GTDB taxonomy): Archaea > Thermoplasmatota > Poseidoniia > Poseidoniales > Poseidoniaceae > Poseidonia. The sequence goes on along the minus strand of CAXRAL010000085.1, from coordinate 13,509 downwards.
CTCCAATGGAACGCAGCCGCTCGAGGTCACTGAACACGAGGTTGGCTCGTTTGTAGGTGGCGAAACGTCGTGCAAAGCCGATGGTCAATCGGTCTTCGTGAAGTTCCACGCCGGTCGAAGCACGAACCAGTTCACGCAACATCCGCCGGTTGGCACGACGGGCCTCCAACAGCGCTGCATCGGGTAGGCTGCCGGCGTAGCCGAGTTGACTGGGGTCTTCCTTCCAACCAGGAAGGTGGGCATCAAACAAGCCGCTCATCTGCGGGGAGGTCCATGTGATGTGGTGAACGCCGTTGGTGATGGGGGCGATGTGGGTGCTTCCGAACATCGTGGAGGCCACCTGTGCGTTGAGGTTGGACACAGCGTTGACGGACGTTGACAAGGCCACGGCGAGGTGGGACATGGAACAGCGGCGTCCTTCTTCAGAATCGCCGGCGTTTCGAACTAAGTCCTCGGCATCGTCGGGCAGAAGATCACCGATGGCCTCGTGCACCAACGACCACTCGAATCGGTCATGGCCGGCAGGTACCGGCGTATGCGTGGTGAACAAGGTTCGCTGTGCGAGCTCTTCTCTGCTCCAACCTTGGCGGAGCATTTCGAGCATGGCGAACGTGCAGTGTCCTTCGTTGAGGTGCATGCCTGCGAAGTCGTAACCGAGGGCTTGCAGGGCTTGGACGCCTCCCACGCCGAGCAGGTATTCCTGTCGTACACGCATGTCATCGTCGCCACCGTACAACCGTGCCCCCAAGCCCACGAAGGCTGCGGTGTTGTTGGGATGGGCGGTGTCAAGGAAATAGACGGGAACGACATGACCGGAGACACCCACGACGTCCGTCTTCCAGATGGTGGCGAACAGTGTTTCACCGTCAAGGGGCAATTGAATGGTCTTCCCCGTGTTCACGAGGTGTTCAGCAGGGTCGATAGGGGCATAACTCTCGGATTGGACGCCGGCCTCGTCGAGGTGCTGTCGTCCGTAGCCTTCTCGGTAGAGCAGGCTCATGCCCACCAACGGCAAACGAGCATCAGCGGCTGATTTCACATGGTCGCCCGCTAGCACACCAAGGCCACCAGAGTAGGTGTGGAGTTCAGACCAAAGCCCAATTTCGGCGGTGAAATACGCAATGGGTGGCATCGGGCCAGCCTATCAAAAATTGGGTTATGAGGTTCACGGTGAGCCATTCTACTCGGGCAGGTCGCTCCATGCAAATGTCCATCTCCAGTTTCCCGCAAAGGTCCCCGGCGTGTTCATTCTCGCTTCCTCGCCCAGGCCGAGCACGTCCTGCAGGGGAAACATGGCCATCGCAGCGTCGCTTTCCTTCGCAAGACGCATCAATCCCGTCGTGGGCGTCTCATCCGGTTGAAGCAGCTGGTGGACGCGCTGTTTCGTCTCATCGTCAAGCCTCACCCACCATCCCTGAGTGGTGTTGTTGTCGTGGGTGCCGGTGTAGACGACGTGATCGCTTTGGATGTTATCTGGATGGTGCGGGTTGGACGGGTTGCCGTCGAAACCAAACTGCAGAACCGCCATCCCGGGGAGGTTGAAGCGTCGACGCAGGGCGACGACCTCCTCGGGGATGATGCCCAGATCTTCGGCGAGCAGGCGTCCAGGCTCACCACTCGCATCGATGAGGGCTTCCATGAGTTCGTCAGCGGGTCCATCTTGCCACCAACCGTGTCGGGCATCTTCGTCTTCTGTTGGTATGGCCCAGTTTGAATGAACGGCTCTGAAGTGGTCGATGCGAACGATGTCAAACAACCGAAGCATGCGCTTCATCCGCTCCTTCCACCAGCGCCAACCTTCACGCTGGTGGGCGTCCCAACGATAGAGGACTGTGCCCCATTTTTGTCCACCTTCCGAGAAATAATCGGGTGGGACACCGGCTACCACCTCTGGCATCCCCGCTTCATTGAGTTGGAAGAGATGGCGGTGGGCCCATACATCTGCCGAGTCGTGGGAGACGAAGATGGGCAGATCACCGATAAGGGCCACTTCATGCTCTGCCGCTGTTTGTTGCAGTTGGTGCCACGCTGCCTGGAAACGTTGCTGTTTCGTCACGTGCAGGTTGGCCCGTTCACGGTACTCAGCCAAGGCCGAAGGTTCTCGGTCTCGCAGTGGGGTGGGCCAATCAAACCACGGCGTTCCATCATGGTCCTCCTTGATGGCAGCATACAGACTCCAATCTTCCAACCAATAGGCGTCATCATCCATGGGTGCCTCAGTTTCCGCCTCCATCAGTGCCGGCCATGCAGCGAACGCCGTTGGTGAGGCGTAAGGTGAGCCGTGTTCGTCGGGCGGCGTGAGGGGCAACACCTGCCATGAACGGTACTCATGTTCGCTAAGCCATCGCACGAAGCGTTGCGCATCGGCAAGGCATGGGTTTGGAAGCGAAGTGAGGTGGCACAGAACGCCGTTCCCTTCCATGCCCTTCAAAATGCGATAAAGCCTTTCAATCTATCACGCCACGGAGATGCAATGCGCTCGAAGGCCGTGTTCCTCGTGCTGATATTTTTTGCCTCACTTTTTGGTGGTTTTGTCCAAGGACAAACCCCAGAAAACATCACCGTGGACGGTGATTATTCGGATTGGTCGTCTGATTCGCTGATGGCCACCGACAGCAGCGGCGTTGACTTCCGTCTGACCTGGAACGAGACCATGTTGTTCCTCGGATGGGATGGGACCGATTGGAAGTCCACCTTCGAAGGTGCCGATCTGTTCGTCTACCTCAACACCTCTGAGGGCGGTTCTGTTCTCGCCCGGGATTGGGGTTTTGCTCACACCCTTCCGTTCGCAGCCGACCACGGGTTTGTCCTCGAAGACGACACCTACTACCAGCACATCGCCTACGACGGTAGCTCGTGGACCGACCAGTCCACTTCGGTTGACCTCTATGCGGGTTGGACCGACAACAAAGCCACCGAATTCGCCCTTCCATGGTCGGCCTTGGGCCAACCCACGTCCTTTGACATCCTCGTCTACGCGCAGTGGCAAGACGAAGGCAACGTCTGGGCCTCCTTCCCGGTGCAGAACCCGGCCAGCAACAACGGTGCCGAGACCTTCACCCATGCCTGGCACGCCGAGAACATCTCCAACGCAACCGCTCCGCAACAACTCCCCATCATTGAATCAGGCGGAGCAGAAAAGGTCGATGACGCCCTCAACTTGGCCATCGTGTTCCACCAACACCAACCGTACTACAAGAACAAACTCACGGGGATGTACGAGATGCCCTGGGTGCGTGTTCACGCCATGACCGAATACGTTGATTCCCCGGGTATTCTTGCCGACACCGACACCAAAGTCACCTACAACCTCGTGCCGTCGTTCATTGAGCAACTGGTCGACTACCACGTCAGCGAAACCTTGGACGTCCACACCGACATCGCCAAGCGTTCGTGGAGCGAGGGGGGCTATCCAAATGCCACGGCCCTTGAACTCCACACCATGCAGTTCCAGTCCCTTTGGAACAGCGGCTGGATCTACAACGTGTCGCAAAGCGATGAAAAATTGGGTTGGCTCTATCCGTCAAGCGCCCGCTACAAGGAGCTCTATGACATGACGCTCCACAACCTCAAGCCAGACACCATCATGAACGATGAATTGCTTGCCCCACAGGATTTCCTCGACCTGCAAGTCTTGTGGTACCTCTACCAGTTTTCGCCCGACTACGTGCTGGGTGCGTACAACAGCAGTCATCGCGATGAAGGTCTCATCGCCCTGTTCATGCAAGACGGGGATTACAGCCTTGCCGACCTCTCCTACGTGCTCGATGCCCAGCACGATCACATGGGCAACGTCTTGCCGATGTACAGCGAGTTGGCCGCCAACGGTCAGGTAGAATTGACCACCACGCCGTACTACCACCCCATCATGCCGTTGCTCATGATGGACGGTTGGACCATGGAAGACGGCATTCGCGTCAACAAGGAAGCTTGGCCGGAGGACGTGCAAAACCACCTCGTGACCGGCATGGACCTGTTTGAGCAAGAACTTGGCTTCCGTCCGACGGGCATGTGGCCCAGTGAGGAGGCGGTTTCACCCGCCATGGTTGAGCCCGTTACCGACGTGGGCATCCAGTGGATGGTCACCGACGAAGAGATTCTCAAGCAATCCACCGATGCCAACGGGAACTTGGTCGATGTTGAGGACGCTGCCAACTTGGCCACACCCTGGACTGTCACCGGTGCTGAGGGCGGCGAAATCGCCGTCATCTTCCGAGACCGGGTCATCTCCGACCGCATCGCTTTCCAGTACGGCACCATGACGCCCGAGGCCGCCGTTTCGGACTTCATCGCCTACCTCGATAACGTTCGACAGCAACTCCTCGATGCCGGCGAAGACCCCTCGGAACACCTCCTGACCGTGGCGTTGGACGGGGAGAACTGGATGTTCATGTCCGAGTTCCAGCACCATGACAACGCCCGTCCGTTCATGGCCGAGTGGTACGGTCGTTTGGCCGACCACCCGACCATCGTGACGACCACGCCGTCCGAATTCCTGACCAAGGGAACCGACCTGCCCGAAATCCAGACCATCGGTACGGGCTCGTGGATCGACGGTACCTTACGTACATGGGCGGGTGAAGAGGAAGAGAGCCTCGCCTGGCAGCGCCTGGTGGAGGCCCGTCAAGCCCTCGTTGAATTCGAGACCTCGAACCCCAACGACCCCGGTCTTCCGGCGGCTTGGGAATCGCTCTACATCGCTGAAGGCAGCGACTGGTATTGGTGGTACGGCCTTGACCAAGACAGCGGTTACGACGAGAACTGGGACGTGCTGTTCAAGGTTCATCTTTCAAACATCTACCGTGCCATCAACCTTGACCTCCCGCCATATCTTCAGGACCTTTGGACCAACCCTGCGGTGCCCGACCCCGCTGCTTCCGGCATCATTGAGCCGATGATCGACGGCATTGCGTTGCCCGGTGAATGGGACGGCGCAGCCCGGTACGATGCACCGGTGTCCGGTGGCAATTTCGACATTGAGTCCTTCCACTTCGGCTACGATGCTTCCAACGTCTTCATCCGCGTTGACGCCGCGACCCTTGATGAGTTGGAGGATGCGACAGGTGTGGGGCAGTACGACTCACCCGACCTCGCGATTTACTTCATGCAACCGAATGCAGTCAATTTCAACGAGGCCGAGACAAATTTCCGCACCTACTACGGCAACCAGATTCTCGGGTTCCCGTCCAAGCACATGGTCGCCTTTGACTTCGATACCCTGCGAGAAGACGGCCGAGCGAAGTGGAACCTGTTCAGCGCTCAGGGCAAGGTTGGCGACGAGGAGCGATGGGTGCTCTCCGGCAGTTCCAACCTCGGTGGCTGCGCTGTGGATGAGGTGTACGAATTCTCCGTTCCTTGGGCGGACATCGGCTTGGCGCCCCGCTATTCAACCCGCGTCAAGGTGGTTACCTCATGGCGAGATTCGCTGTCCTACGGCGACGGCACCGATGCTGAGATGGCGCCTCCTGCGCCGGCCGAAATGGTCCTCCCTGACCTTGAGGAATGGGTCACGCTGCTCGAACTCGACGATGCGGTGGGCGATGAAACAGGTGATGGCGACTACGTCTATCCGCTGGCCACCGACTTCAACACGCCGGGCGGCGGAGGTCTCTGGGACGCGACCCACCTCACGGTACGCCAGAGCGCCTGGAACGCACAGTTCATTCTCACCATGGACGAGATGACCGACATATGGGGCCTGGCCAACGGCTTCAGCCATCAAATCGTCCAGATTTACGTCGACCAGGGCGACACCTCCTACGGTCGTACGTCCATGCTCACCGGTGCCAATGCCGAGGTGCATCCGGACTGGGCATGGGAAGTGGCCATCAGCGGTACGGGCGAACCGGGCGCGGTGCAGGCCGTTCAGGCTGAAACCGGTAGCACCTCGGCCCGCGGTGTCGACGTGTCCGGTGATGTCGATGCGAAAACCATCACGTTCACCGTGAGCAAGGACGTCATTGGCTCAGACATTCCGAACTACCGCTACATCATCGTCATCGGGAGCCAAGATGGGTTTGGCACCGGAAAGTGGCGAGATGTGATGGAGGAACCCGCCACGTGGACGCTTGGTGGCGGCGCCAATCCTGCGCCGGACGACGGGATCGATTACGACCCGAACATCATTGATGTCATCTTGGAGGGCGAAGGCCAAACCGCCATGCTCTCGAGTTATGACGTGGCAGGCCACACCTATGCGCAGTTAACCGGCTTTGAAATGCCGGACGTACCGCAACAAATTTTCGGTGCTTCCGTTGACACGGTCACTTCTTCGTCTGCCGTGCTGACCTGGTCCACCACCGTGGCTGAGGCCACGTCCATCAAGGTCGCACCGGCTGGACAAGCACCGAGCGCAGAGGATATCACGCTGTCAACCCCAGCGGGAACCGACCATGCCATCACCGTAACCGGATTGGAGGTGAGCACCAGTTATTGGGCTCACATTTCCGCCAATGACACCGAGGATGTCGTCGTATGGTTCAACACCAGCAGCATCGTGGACGAAACAGCCCCCGAGCTGCTGAATCTCGCGGCCGAAGTCCTTGAGGACGGCCGAGTCACGGTGTCGTGGTACACGTCGGAAAGTGCAACTGAATCCATTCTGATCAACGGCGAGTCGGTTCACGAAGACGCGTTTGCGACCAAAAAGAACCACGCCTTCACCACCGAGGTGCTCGGTGATGGTACGTACGAGTTGGAAGTCATCAGCGCCGATGCATCGGGGAACATCAACGCCAGCACGCTGTCGTTCACGGTGGACGCCGGAGCGACCGTCGATGACACGCCGAGCACGACCGATGACGGCACGTCCGATGACGAAGCAGCCGCCGAGGTGTCGAACACCACGCTGCAGTTGGTGGCCTTGGTCGTCTTGGTCCTCGTGTTGTTGGCCTTCCTCCGGGTGCGTGGCCATGAACCCGACGAGAACGACCCGTGGAAGTGAGGTCCTCAAGCGAACGGAATCGAAATCGACTTGTGACTCTTCAGGTTGATGATGGTCAACATGCACGGCTTCGGCTGGAACCCCAGCATTCGCTGGTAGGATGTCTGGTCCTGCCACGTGCTCGAACAGACGAGGGTGGTTCCCCTGAAGTCAACACATTCGTGCCCGTGAACGTGGCCGGTGACGAAGATATCGGGGACTTCACGAATGACCAAACCGTCCTCCGGCTCGGGGGAAAGCGGAGTTTTGCCGCCCCACTGCGGTGCGAGATGGCGACGGCGGAGCATCTCTCGCATCGCCTCCACCGGGTCGGCGTAGGTCACGGTTCGCAGCCCTGCGACGAAGTCATCGATCGATTTCCCGTGGTAGGACAACAGCCGAACGCCGTGCAGCGAAAAGTCGCACGGGTTGCCAACAAACGTGGTGGTGTTGTAGTCCTGTTGAATGTCCTTCTCAAAGGTGGGTTGGGGTTCCGCCGGGCGCACGGCATCGTGATTTCCGGGGAGCATGAGGCACTCGACCCACTCCGGAAGCAACTCCAAGAGGCGAGCAAATTCACTGTATTGGGCGAACAGGTCAGGGATGGCGAGTTCTTTGTCCTGGCCGGGGTAAATGCCCACACCGTCAACGCAATCGCCGGAGAGAATGAGGTACTTGATCGTCTTCGCCAGCGGATCGGTGTGGAACCATCGCACCATCTTGTGCCACTGGGCTTCGAGGAAGGTCTTGGAGCCGACGTGAATGTCGGACAGGAACGCCACGCTAACACCTGCCTCAGAACTCACCTTGTTGTGTTTGTTTTCAAGCGGGAAGTGCAAATCATCGACGTAGAAAATGTCCCCTGTTTGACTGAACGTGCCGGAGACGCCCATGACGTCGTCAGGCATCAAGCCGGCTTCGAGGATCTGTTCGTGTGCACGGTCTCGGTCGTCACCGCTGCGCTTCGTGAGTAGACAGGTCATCTCACCGGTTTCGTCTTCGAGGCCCCACATCAGATGGCCGTTCTTGGTGTAGCGTGGCTCATTGACCAAGCCGATGGCGACCGCTTTGTTGTCGTAGCCTTGGTAGCGTGAATACTCGGCGAGAAGACGTGAAATTTCCTGATGTTTGCGTGGCAGGTTTGAATTTTGCACGATGAGTTTCCGGATGCTTTGCAAGCGGTCGTTGAAGCACGCCGTGATGTCCGTCATTTTTCCTTCCGTGGTGGAGTTCCCCGTGATGTCGTAATGCACCGTGATGTCCGAGGAGGCATCGCTGGCGTGCATGGAAAAATCAGCTTGGTTCCAATCCGGGAGGTTGTTCCGAAGGAGGATGTCCACAGGTTCGGGCTCTGAAATGGGTGCCACGGTTCTCGCTAAATCCTCGGGAAGTTGCTGGACCACGTTCTGCTTGGGTGTTGTGGCAGGAGTGGCGGTGGATTGTGTTCCTGCATGAGCGATCATCTCGTCCAGCATGCTCGCTGTCAGCATGCCGCCCGAGAGGTTGAGGGCGGACGCAGCCTCAATGACGGATTTCGGGTCTGCCAAGCCAAGCAAACGGTCTTGAAGCGATTGTGGAGCGAGCAGTCGCTGCCCCCGTAAATGGGTGACGATGTCGGACCACGGCTCACCCATGTTCCGAAAAAATGACGACGATTCAAAAGGTATGTGCCTTGGATTGAAGGACGCAAGAGGCCTATTCTTCGCCGTCGGTCCATTCAACTTCAAGACCGATCTCTTCGCCTTCGGATTCTTCCGACCACGCCTCGTCCTGCCACGGGGCTTGTTCACGGGCCTCTAGGTCCCTGCGGACTCGCTCTGCCTCGCGTTCTTCTTCGAGGCGGAGGGCCTCAGCGGCCGCATCCAGCAGGTCCTGTTCATTTTGTTGTCGACGGCGCATCGCATCGTCCCAGCACTGCATGGCTGTGAGGAGGGCAAAGTAGACGAAGCCAGCCTTGTTTTCGGCCCGCGTACCTCCAATCTGCGTTCGAATGGCGTTGGCCCAGCCGGTGTGGGACGCAATGCCGACGTAGACGGTGCCGACCGGTTTCTTGCTCCCCTCGTTGGTGGGTCCAGCGATCCCCGTCACGGAGATGGCGAAGTTCGCCTCTGCTCGCTTCAGCGCTCCTTTGGCCATCATGATGGCGACCTGTGCAGAAACCGCCCCTTTGCTGGCCAACTCCTCGGGGTCAACCCCCAACTCGTTGACCTTGGCCTCGTTGGCGTAGGTCACCCAGGATTTCTTGAACCACGAGCTGGCGCCAGCGATGTCGGTGAGGGTGCTGGCCAGCAAGCCACCGGTGCAGGATTCGGCCAATGTCAGGGTGTGGTTGCCCTCTTTCAGTCGGCGGACCAACCTGGCCGCCGCCGCTTGGATCGTCTCATCCATTGGTCCTTGGTCGCGCCCTCATGTTTTGAGCGTTCCGTCGGGGGCGCACTCTTGAAAAAGGGGTCCTGCCAGCACGGCTTGGGTCTGTGGTCTAGCGGCTATGACACCTCCCTTACACGGAGTTGATCGAGGGTTCGAGTCCCTCCAGACCCACTACCAGAGGTGCGTTTCTACTGGTGCATCGCTGGCCAAGACTTGCGTGATGCCACTGCTGGCCTGAAGGGCTGCAGCTTGGCTGGTGTCGCTCACGATCATCAGATGAACAGCACGCATCCACAACCCGTGCTCGACGTGAACACCACGGTGGTCAACCGCCACCAGGACATCTTCCAACTCACTGAACGCCAAGGCTGCCGTGGCGTGGGGTAAATCGTGGGCGGTCATCACCAACCAGCGTTGCCCCTGCATGGCGCTTCTCGGGTCTTCGCCCAAGTCGGAAAACTGAATCCAATTCATGCCTCACACCTTGTAGCGCAGCAGAGCAACGGCACCGCCGAACCCCATCAGTTGTTCACCCGCATCGTGGTCAATGGAACACTGCAGGACGGTCCCTGAAAAGGTCTCCACCTTTGTGGCGATGTTCGTCCACGCTGATGCGTCGTTTCCGTCGATGCCTCGCAGGACATCAGCACCGATGAGCAGTGTTTCCACCGCGCCCTCTTCGGTCGCACGTTGAATGTCAGCCATGCCGTAGGCGACGGCCCCGTTGGTGGAAATTCGCTGCCATGCTTCCTCGAGCAGGCTGATCTCCTGAACCATGCGATGCTGAGCGAGCATGTCTCCCGCCAAGCCTTCGCGCAACACCTCGTTGGCCGCCCCTCGTCCGCCCATGCTGGTGCCGATGGACATCATGGGCCGTCCGTGGCCGGCTGCTTTCAAGTCGGCCATCATTCGGTCCCTGTTTCGACCCGGACCGCACAACACCAACGGCATGGACGCATCGAGTTGCTTGGTCAAGCCGTCGACGATCGTGGCACGAAACTGCTTCGCAATACCTTCGGTTTGACGCAGGTCACCCCGTTTGCCTCCGCCTCGCATCGTCCACGTTGCGCTCTCTCTCAAGCCTCGAGCCGTGACGAAGAACAGGATCATCTCATCACCCTCCACCACCAGCAGGGCGACCTGCGATTGATTGGCGGCTCGGAGACTCTCATCCAGCAAGTCACGGTCGTGTTTGCTAAAGCCCTTCGACGAGGAGAGTTTGATGTCATCGCGCAGGCCGACCACGTGGGTATGGTGCATCCCGATGTCGATGGGCGCTTCTTCGATGATGCCATGGACCCGAAGCGTATCGGTGAAGGTCTGGTGTTCGGTGTGTTCAACGGCAAGTCGAATCCACATTTTCTTCCGCTCGGCGTTTTTGGAGCGGCCTCCTTCATCGCCTCCGGTGGTTTGGTCCCGTCGCTCACCGAGCATGCCAACGGACATCCCGGGCTGAATCAAGCGGTTCAAGACCCACAAATCGTCCACGGTTTGCACCCGCAGACGCCATTCGTGGTGGTCTCGTCCCAGAATGTCCATTCCTTCACCCAAACACGCCGAGAAGGTTCCCGTCTTCATCCATGTCCATGTCAAGGGCAGCCGGCCGCTTGGGCAACCCGGGCATCGTCATCATGTCACCCAAGACAGCCACGACGAAGCCAGCACCTGCATTCAAGCGGAATTCCCGGACAGGGACGGTGAAGCCGGTTGGTGCGCCGAGCAACCCTGCATCGTGAGAGAACGAGTACTGGGTTTTGGCCATGCAAACGGGGAGGTGGCCGTAGCCCCACGAACGAATGCGGTCGAGTTCACGCTTGGCTTTGGCCGTCAATTCAAGGCCGTCGGCTTTGTAGAGCCGCTTGGCGATGGCCTCAGCCTTGTTGAGCACGTCGGTCTCTGGCGTGAAGAGTGGAACGAAGGGACGACCTGCCGCCACGTGATTTTGCACGGCTTTGACCACGGCTTCAGCCAAGTCTTTGCCGCCTTCGCCGCCGTTGGCATGCACTTCGGTGATGCACACCGCGCTGGCCCCGCTCTCGTGAGCGGCTTGGCTGATGGCTGCGAGTTCAGCGTCGGTGTCCGAGGTAAAGCGGTTGATGGAAACGACAACGGGCACGCCAAAGGATGTCATGTTGCGGATGTGGCGGTCAAGGTTCGTCTTGGCACCGAGCGCCGTCGCCTCCACGTTCTCTGCCTCAAGCGTGGCCTTGTCTGGGCGAATGCCACCTCGGTCGCCGAAGGCTCCACCGTGGAGTTTCATGGAGCGCACGGTGACGTTCATGACCACGCAATCCGGCGCTTTGCCTGACGTGGCGGCCTTGATGTGCATGAATTTCTCCGCCCCCATGTCCGAACCAAACCCGGCTTCCGTGACCACCAAGTCGGCGGCCGCCAGGGCCATCCGGTCGGCGATGATGCTGGAGTTTCCATGAGCGATGTTGGCAAAGGGTCCCCCGTGAATGAAGGCCGGGTTGCCTTCAAGGGTTTGGGTGATGTTGGGCAAGAAGGCTTGCCGAAGGAGAAGGGCCATGGCACCAGCCCCTCCGATGTCTTCTGCCTTGACGGGGTGGCCCTCGGTGGACGTCCCCACCACGATTTCACCCAGTCGCTTTCTCAGGTCAGCGTAATCGGTGGCGAGCACGAGAATGGCCATCACTTCGCTGGCTGCCGTGATGTCAAAGCGGTCTTCGCGAACGTGGCCGTTGGCCGGTCCGCCTTTGCCGATGGTGATGTTGCGAAGCGCTCGGTCGTTCATGTCGATGACACGAGGCCATGAGATCCTCGACGGGTCGAGCTTGCAGGCGTTCCCGTGCTTGAGGTGGTTGTCAATCAGGGCCGAGAGCAGGTTGTGGGCCGAGGTTACGGCGTGGAGGTCACCGGTCAGATGGAGGTTGATGTCTTCCATCGGGAGAACTTGGGCGTGGCCACCTCCGGCTGCACCGCCTTTGATGCCGAACACCGGCCCCATGGAGGGCTCTCGAATCACGCAGGTTGCGGACTGGCCGATGTGGCACAAGGCTTGGGTGAGGCCAATCGTGGTGACCGTCTTTCCTTCACCGAAGGGGGTGGGGTTGACGGAGGTCACCAAAACGAGGCTGCCTTGCGGCTTTGAAAACCGCTCTTTGAGGGAGGTCCAGGTGACTTTGGCCACCCCGTTCCCCATGGGCATCAATTCGTGTGCAGAGATGCCGAGCTTCCACGCAACCGCTTCAATCGGTTCCATGTTGGCGGCGCGTGCGATTTCAAGGTCGGAGGCCATTGCTTCGGTGCGGCTCAATGGGTCTTTGAAACCGTCGCCCTCTCAAGGCGAGCAGAGGCGGGTTTCGCCACCACATGCGGAGCGTGGGCCTCACTCGTCCTTCATCGTGCCCAGGTAGTCTGGGAGGTCAACACCGGCCATCTTGGCCACGTCATGGACCGGAGGCAGGCTCTGGATGAGGGAAGAGACAAAGTTGGAGGTTGCTCCACCTTCGCCGCCGTTGTTGCCGGAGTCCCACACGGTGATCTTGTCGATCTTGAGGTTCGCAATGGCTTCGGTTTGTCGAGCCACGAGTTCCTCGATCTTCTCAACCATCAGCAGGGTGGCAGCGGCCTTGGCGTCGCCGCCAGCGCTGGCCACGAGTTTGGCATAACCTTCTGCTTTGGCTTCGAGCACAGCACGCTGACCCTCAGCTTCGGCGTTGTAGGCTGCCAAGGTAGCGTCAGCCTGACCTTGGGCGATGCGGCGTTGGCGCTCGGCTTCGGCTTCGGCTGCGATTTCGATTTGCTGCTTCGAGACTTCCTCACGGGCAATCTCCTCGGCTCGCAGGCGCTGACCTTCAAACTCGTACTGCGCCTTTTCGATCTCGACCTGGGCCTTGCGCTTGGCGACTTCCGACCGCTTGAGGGCTTCAGCTTCCTTTTCAGCGAGGTCGGCGTTGAAACTGGCAATGTCGGCACGGGACAGGTTTTCACCCTCGACGGCCTTGGATTCTTGCTGTTGAACGAAGACACGTCGGTCGGCTTCTGCTTCTTTCTGACCTTTGTCAGATTCTGCACGGTTTTTAGCCACCTGGATTTCACGGGCTCGGTCGGCTTCTGCCTGACCAACGGCACCGTCTCGGGTGGCGTTGGCTCGGTCCACGTCGGCTGCGGCGATGGCTTGGGCAGCGGCCTTGGCACCGATCGACTTGATGTAGTCAGCTTCGTCGGTAATATCCGTGATGTTGACGTTGATG
>CAXRAL010000084.1:0-54684 GCA_964228815.1 Candidatus Poseidoniaceae archaeon | reverse complement strand
ATCAGCAGCACTGTGTAGTGGAGGCGGAATTAGCCAACAATAGAAACATAATACCATCAACATAGATGCAAAGATGATTGAATCTCTCAATACTTCTGTTGGCCAAAATGCATGGCCCATGTGGACTCGACGTCGTTCTTGTTCAGATTCTAAAAGACTGCTTTTTTCTTGAACATAGGTGTCTGCTATGCGTCCAAATCTATCGATCATTCCCATGAGATACTCCTCCAATCAATGCGGCTCCGCAATACCTTGCACCCAGACGATGAACAAGTGAATGATGATGAGCGTGGTGACGATGACAGGCAGAATGAACACGTGGATGAAGTACATTCGAGTGACCGTCAGCGGCGTCAGTTCAGAACCTGAGAAAAGCAAGGTGGCGATGTACTTCCCGACCAGTGGACTGGAATTGGCGAGGTTGATGCCGATGATGGCAGCACCGTAGGCAAGGCTGTCCCACGGCAACAGGTAGCCGGAATAACCGAACACAATGGTCAGGGCCATGAGGGCCACACCGATGAGCCAGTTGAGCTCACGTGGGTTGCGGTAGGCACCGGTGAAGTAGACGCGGCACATGTGAAGGAACACGCTGGCGACCATGAAGTGGGTTGTCCAGTGGTGAACGGCACGCAAGATGTAGCCAAACGGCAACTGCGTCATGATGTACTGCATGCTGGCGTACGCAGGGGAGGGATCGCCTTCTCCACCGGGGACGTAGTAGATGCCGAGTACGGTTCCCGTAATGACGAGGATGATGAACGAAAGGAATGAGATACCACCAAGGCAGTAGAGCGGGTACCAGTACCAAATGATGCGCAGTTTGTACTTTTCAGCGTGGGTGAGCGGCATTTGTCGGTGCATGTTGTAGTAGGCACCCTTCGACATGTTCCAGTAGTCCTGAAGACGGAACCGGGTGTCGAGCCATGAAAAGACCCACAAGAACGAGCGTTCAGCCACACCCATCTTGCCGGTCGATTCGACCGCACGCAGGATGTCGCGTCGAGGCATTTCCTCGTTTTCCTTGCGCAGCGTGAACGCCACGAGCAAGACGAGGAAGGCGATGAAGAACCAAAGAATCCAGAACATTGTCGTCATGTGTTCACCTCAATCGCAATACGTGTACCAGTCGACGTAATCGGGCACGCCTTCAATGATGCCACCGTTCAGTTGAATGGGAATGATGGGGAGACCCACCGGAGCAGGCCCGCCGGCTCGGCGAATACCTGCGTAATTGAAGGTGGCACCGTTGGACCGGTTTCGGTTGGTATTCATCTCCAGTGCCGTGGGGTCAAAGCGAGAGGAGTGGCAGATGCAGAACATCTTGGTGCCACCGTCGTCGCCACCACCGGGCGTCCAGGAATCTTCGGTAAAGGAATTGGACACGAGTTGCCAGCCGGGATGCAGCACAAGTGGGTGCATCGGCCGAACACCATGACGAGATCGTCAGATGGCATCAAGCGAGGGTCAAGTTCGGCCAAATCTTCGAAGTGGCCAACGTACTTGCCGGTCTCGTCGTAGCCTTCCATGAATTGGAAGCGGGCTTTGCCGTTGGACTCAGGTGTCCCGGCATACTTGGAATGGGCCACGTAGTTCACCACAACAGGAACACCGTTCCACACACCGGCTGCGCCGGCCGTACCGGTGGAAGACGCCGCGGCTTCGGCTTCAAAGTCGGCCTTGGTCATGGGCTGAAGGTGCTTGGCACCGTACCACGCTTCGTCTTCACGGCCCTTGGCCCAAAACTGGACAGCGAGGTCGCCACCACCGCCACCGCCGGGCGGGAGGAGGATGGCGGCAAAGCCGAGCATACCGAGGGAAGCGGTCAACACACCAGCGGCGGTGTTGAACCCGTAGCGAAGGAACTGTCGGCGGTTGATGGAGGTCGCACCGACGCCAGCAGCGTCCGCCAAATCAGAAGGTGCAGGTTTGAGGTCGTATTCGCGTGCCATGATGCATCACCATTTGTACTCCCGCCAGTCCTTGGCGTGTTCTGGAATGAATTTGTTCTGGGCGTGCTTGACGATGATGGTGTCAGGCAGGATGTACTTCAGGTAGATGATGCCGATCATGATAAGGGTGGTCATCGTCATGGCGAGGTGGAAGGAGAGTTGTTGCTGATCCCAGCCGTTGGCCAAACCGTAAATCATGGAGAAGCTCCAATAGCAAATCCAAAACAGGCCCCAAGCCAAGAAGAAAATCGTCAGGTATGAAGCCCCCGAAGGTGCCAGGGATGCGCTAACGATGGTGCCGGGCTCAGCGATGTTGAAGACACCGTGGTCGATGGCACTCGCCATTTCGTCCTCGGTCAATTCAGCGCCCTCGAGCGCCGTGCGGGCGTCAGCAACGGCGATGCTGCCGTCGGCCACGCCACGAAGCAGGGTCGTAATCGTGTCGTCCATCACTGATCACCTCGTCGCATGAGTTTGTAGCGCAATCGGAGCTGATTGCTGCGTCCTTTGTAAGATGTTGAGAAGCCGTAGCGAAGCAGGAGACCTGCAAAGATGACAACACCGATCACGGCGCCGAAGCCGAGGAGACCCAACCAGTGGGCACGGAGTTTGGCTCCCATGTGATGGAGGTCGATGCCATGGTGGGCAGGCTCAGGCGGAGCGACGTTGCCATCGCCAGCGAACAGGGTGCGGGTGCCCATGGCAGCCGAGGCTTCACCGCCTTCGTTCAGGGCGAAGTTGAGCTGATTCCAGCGATCCTCAACCCCTGGAATTTGGTCGCCGTTAACGGAGTTGCCGACAATCCAGAAGTTCACGGCGCCCGAGCCTGTTTCGGGAGCCGTCCACTCGAAGACCCAAGCACGGTCTTCGGTGGCGGAGGAGGCCTCGGTGTGGGTCAGCGTTTGTTCGTCAACCGTTCCGTCGATTTCCCAGTTTTGCGCTACATCACTGGCCAGTGTGCCGAGCGAAACTCGCATCGAGAAACCAGCCGTGTAAGTGCCCGTGGCAGGTGGGCCGCCGATCAGTTGCAGGTGAAGCGGGTAGGTTTCGCCGGCAACATAAGCAAAGGGAACATCGACGAGGATGACCTGTACAGCGTTGTCAGCCACTTCGTTGTGGCAGAGGCAGCCGGACTTGGCCACGTCGTCGATGTCGACTTGACCGGTGGAGCCTTGGTGAGATTGAGGGCCGCCAATGCCGCCGTGGTAGGAAGAGGCGAGGGTGGGGAGAAGCAGCAAAATCCCCACCAGCGTCAGCAACGCGGTGCGGGACGTGAGAGAAGATTTGTGCATGGCCTCACCCTTACATCTAATCCGACCTGTAAGGACTCCTTAAACATTGCCAGCAAAACACCACTTCAGGTGCGGCGCAGTGTTGCGTTTTTTGAGAGATTTTGACCCCCTGAATTATCACCAGATTTCCCAATCAAACATTCGAGAGAAGGATTCTTGTGTTTCAGCCGGTTCCTCGTGATGAGCACCATGGGAAACTACGCCTTTGAGAACACCTACAATCTTACCAGCGACCAGTTGGAGCGATTGGACGAAGCTGAGGATTTGATGCTCAGAGGGGCCTTGGGCAAGGCAGAAACCATGCTGCTTGCCATGCTGGAAGAAGACACGGAGTGCATCCCGGTGTTGTCAAACCTTGGCCACCTCTACGGCCGCCACCTCTCGGAATTCAAGACGGCCGTCGAATACTATGACCGGGTGTTGTGCATTGAACCGGACAACGCTTGGGCCCGAGACGCTCGGCGGAGGTACCTCCGCTACGTCGAGGATTGACGCACACCAAAGTTCATGGAGATGCAACATTCAGTTGACGCCATGGACTCCTCCAACATTCTCGTGGCTGGAGTCGGCGGCATCGGCTGTTCATGGGCGAAGCAGGCGCACAAGAAGTGTCGCGGAAGCGCACATCTGGTCCTCATCGACGCCGATGATTCAAGTTTCACCACCGGCGAGGACGTCCATGTGTTGCGGCTCGGGCACGCCCTCGACAGCGTCGGCTGTGCTGCGTTGCCGCCGCTGGCAGAACAACGCATGCGAGGCTTGAGCACCCTCACCAACCAGATGCTGAATTCCACCGAACTTGTGATCCTCCTCACCGGCCTTGGCGGAGGCGTGGGCACCGGTGCGGCACACGAATTTGCAAGGCAGGCACGGCAGTCAGGCGCCATCGTCTTGGCCGTCGCCGCCCTGCCCTTTGAACACCAATCGACCCGAATGGAGATCGCCATGGAAGGACTGGAACGTCTTGAGAAAACCGCTCACGTTACGGTGCGCCTTTCCCTCGACCGCCTCGCCCGGCAGGCGAGAGAACGCGGCCAACTGTGGCAGATGGGGGCCGAGTGGATTGAAGACCTCGTCGACGGATTGGTGAGAACCCTGATGCGAATGGGTCTGCTCAATCTTGACCTCATGGATTTACGAGCGATTGTGGATCAAACCGGTGAGGCCACGATGCTGGTGGGCGTTGGGCGTCCAGACGACCCTCGGGGCATCCTTGAAGCAGCCCTCAAAGCGCCGCTGGCAGCCATGGATGTTGCGGGTGCCAAAGGATGTTTGATTCAGGTTGAGGGCGGGCTTGGGATGACCATCGGCCAAGTCAATGCCGTGGCGGATTTGTTCACGAGTGCCCTTGACACGGATGCCATCGTTATTCTGGGCGCACGCGTCAGTGAGGATTTGGTGGACACCATTCGCGTGGTGACCTTGCTCGCTGGCATTCGCCCGAGTTAGTCAAGCAGCTCGATCTCGTCGTCGTCCCACGCCACATCGTCAGCGAGCACTTCGGGCGCCGTCCATGAAACCTCTTCGCCGATGGCATCACCTTGCGAATCGATCGTTGAAGGGACCTCGGCTCCAACCAGACCATTGGAGTCCTCAGCAGCGTCCTTTCCGGCCGTGTTCGTTGGTTCAGATTGCGCAACGGCACTTGAGGTGTGAGCGGCATCCTCTTGCACAGCACCGTCAGTGTTGCGCTCCATCACCGGCGAACCGGGGAGGCTATCGGACGGCGTGGATGACGCCGATGCTGGGGTCGCTTCGCTGACCACCTGCTTGATTCGCTCGGTGGTCTCCATGCCCCCCATGGTGGATTTGAGGACGCGAGGTTGCATCCACAGGAAGGTCACGACAACGATGAGATGGCCCGCCATCATGACGTTTCTGACATCATCGAGAACGGTGGTCAACATGGCCACACTCCCGGCGTAGGCATAACCGAAGGCCAGACCCATTGGGAGTGCGTTTTGGGAGGTTACCAAGCGAAGGGACGAACGGTAGGATTTCGAGGTAAGCCCCCAAATCGCCATCAACACGGTGAAAATCATCAACAAGAATTCCTCGACGAACAGAATTGCACCGCCGGGAGCGATGGCCCAGTGGCGCCAAACGGTGAGGAGGTGCCACGTGACCATGAGTTGGGTGAGCAGCATCCAGCGGTTCGAAAAACGATGAAAGTCAGCCCTTGAAGACGCTTGGAGGCGAGCGCCCCTCGACCGTCGCCAAGCCAGTCCAAACACAACGAGAACGACAGCGAAAAACACGGCATTACTGTAAAGGCCCTCAGCGGGGGGCGTGCCTGTGTCAGCCAGCCATTCAAAGCCGACGAGGAGAACCGAGACCAACACGACGATGACGGAAAGAGACCCCACAGTGGAGCCGGTCGAGAGACCTTCGCTTCGGGACTCACCGTCCGGGAGGCGGGAGGCTGCAAGCGAGGCAAGCCAACGACCAAAGCCCCGACCTTGTACAACGGCCCAGATCACAAAACAGGAGGACAACACCAGCGGCAAAGCATCCGTAAGGTCGCCCAACGCCCCTTGAGGACCAACCAAGGCCTGAAGGAGGGCAAACACGACCGCAGCCATCACCAAGGGGAACACGCAGATTCGGAACGAAAGGATGAGGCCTTTCAGGCGGCCTGACGTTGGTTGTTCTGTCCCTTCCGGCAGCTGAATCCATCGCTGAACAGGACCAACACTCGCCATCAAGCCAGTGAGAAGGTAGCCTCCGGAGAGGGAAAGGAACCCCAAGGCGCTGGCGACATCGCTACCAGTTGTTGCGAGAACTTGGAAAACAGCCGAGAGCAGGGCAATGAGGACAAGATGAGGCAGTGTTTTCCCGCTCAAGAGAACACGAAGAAGGCCGAACAACGAGGATTCCTCTTGTCGAAGGTCGTCCAGTGGTGTGGATTTCGATTCGAGAGGAACCTCCGGTGCCTCCTCACCCATGACGATTCCTGACGGCGACCTGTTTTGAGGCTATTCCCCCCTCGCAACATCAAACATGATGAAGAAGGAGGCAGTGGCGAGGTTGATGGCCAAGCGGCTGACCAAGGCCTTGCGGGAAAAAAGGCGCTGGCTTGGCGTCCTCGTGGAGCCTGCGTGCCTAACGCGCAGCGACGTCGAAGAACGTCTGTCAGCACTGACAACGACGCTGGAACCCACCCCCGATGTTCGTTTGATGGATTTCTTCAATTCCAAGCAGCGGCACGAACTCAACACGCCGGCAGACTTCAACGCCGAAGAAGGTGGAATCGCCATCTTGCGTATCCATCTGAAGGATGCTCCGACGCTCCGTCCCTTGTTTCAAGCGGGAGATGCCATCGAGCAATACGGCATGCGTAGCCTGACAACGAGTGGGAAAATACGGTTGGTCCGGCAGCGACTCGGCCTTCCAAAGCCTGAGCGCAACCGATGATGGCCGTCATTCATCCCGACAAGAGACCATCCCATTCCGCCGCAGGCCTCAAGTGCCATCGCAGAAAGGCGCCATCATGGGAGGAGGCGGGACGGCGCCAAAGATGAAGATGAGCGATGCGTTCATCCTCACCGGACTTACCCTGCTCCTCGGTGGCCTGTTCATGCACGCATGGGTCACACCCATCAACCACAAAGCGACCGACCCACCTTACGCCAATGGCGCCTCCTTGATGTGGGGCGACCAATTCAATTTTGACATCACTGTGGAAAACGAAACCATCATTCGCATCGTGTTCAAAAACGAGTCTGGGGGCGTCTTATCAGCCGATTCCGTGGTGCTCGCTGCGGGTGAATTGCATCAGCACACGCTCGCTGCACCGGATGCGGGTTACTACAGTTACGAAATAGACACCAAGGAGACAGGGGCGATCATCTATGTCGAAATTGAACGAAAACTCATGCTCGACATGCTCCCCTTCCCGGTGGGGGCGTTGATCCTCGCCATGGGGCTGTACCAACGTTCAGCCGCACCGCAACCAAAAGCGGAGGAATCGATTCCCACTGAGGTCATGGACGCTGTGTTAGACGATTAACCATTCAATGTCCTCGGGATCATCCACGGCCTGGTCGACACCGTCCATCAGCAATGCACCACTCTCCGTTAGGCCGAGGATGGTCGTTTCGCCCCCTCTATAGAGCAAGCGACTAAATTGGCTCGCACCTTCGAGGACCGACGCCTCAAGGCGAGGGAGCGAAACCATCGCCGATGCGAGCCCGGGCACATCTTCAAACAACGAGGCAACCATGGCGTGGAGGAGACGATGAAGCGATGCTGCACCAAGGTCAATGCCCAAGTCTTGCACCCCGGACCAAGGACTGTTTTGGTGAACGGTGGTGTTCAGTCCAATGCCCAACACTGTTCGGGTGTTGGTTCCCTGCGTGGTGGCCTCAAACAACACACCTCCCGCCTTGCAAAGTCGTCCCTCTGCGCGTCGAATGAAAAGATCGTTTGGCCACTTAAGGACTGCAGCGTCTTGACGATGCGGGGAGAGCACTCTCATCAATCGGACCAAACCATCACCCACACAGAGTTGGTCAAGCGTGTGGTGGCTTACCGGTCGGCCCTGACTGGTCAACCACGATGCCATCATGGCGCCAGGTTGTGTTTCCCACCGCCGTCCGAGACGACCCCTTCCGCTCTCTTGCTCGGCAGCCAAAACCGTATCACCTTCGGCCCCCCCACGATTCATCACGTCGTCGTTCGTGCTCAAGGTCGATTCAACTCGCTCAATGGAGGCGTTTGAGTAGGGCTTCCACACGGCCAATACACTCAATGTTTCACCGTCATCAAAGGTTCTGGTCGCCACGGTTCGACCGGCTAAACCATGGCTCCATGCGATGGCCTCTGCTTCATTTCCAATCCCGTTTGAAGAAACCGTGAGGAAGGCCACACCGGATTTTGTGAGGAGGCGTCCATCCTGCAGCAAGGTGAGAAACCGTGGCAGAAGTCCACTGGCGTCGGTGTCGGTGAGGGCGGCTTCTTCCATGGGGCCGAGGGCACCCCCGACTAGGACATCAGAGGAAAGATAGGGCATGTTCCACACCACGACATCGTACAACCGGTCGCCGCCCCATTGGCTCAAACCACCGTCCACAGAAGGCCCTGGACCGCCTTCAAACACGTTCCCGATGAGCCCGTGCTCTGACAACAACGCTCTCGTGCACGCCACCGCCAGCGGATTAACGTCGCAGGCAGACACCGCACAGCCCTGCTTTGCTGCCCACCAAGAGAGAACACCCGAACCACAACCAATTTCCAACCAGGTTGTCTTCGAGTTGACCAGCTGCCGACTCAACGCAGAGAGGAGAAGATCAGTGTCTTCCCGGGGAGGATAAACGGTGGATGGAAGCATGAGGCTCAGTTGCTCCCCGGAAGGTGCTGCCCATCGGACCTGCACTGGGCGAGCATTCATGCGCTCAAGTTCTCGCTCGGCATGGGTGGAATCGAACGGTTCGTCGCCCCCCATGACCCCTTGGAAAAGCCCCTCTTTGATGAGGCTATTCGTGGTAGTGCGTGGGAAAAACGGCGAATTTTTGCCAGAAAGGCAGATTTATGAAGGGGAGACTCAATCGTCCATCCAGCCTTCTTCGTGGCCGCGTCGGTCACGGCCAACACGAAACGTATAAGAAGGCCATGCAGGTCGGACAGAAAGCCCAAGTTGCTACATTGGGCCTGTAGCTCAGTCAGGTAGAGCGTCGGACTTTTAATCCGATGGTCGCGGGTTCGAACCCCGTCGGGCCCGCCTGATTGCGCTACCGGTCCTGTGTGGGAGGGCGATCCGGGGTGTAAAAATGGTCGTAAAGAGTGCAACGAAAAAGCGATTGATGGAACTGGGCGTCTCAGAGGAATACGCTCACAAACTGGCCACCGACCGAAACATGACCGACATCAAGAACATGACCCACGACGACGTGGCGTCCACTCTCGGCATCTCAAAGGATGCTGAAGAATTCATCAACACCATGCAAATCATCGCCGAGCAGGGCTCCCGACGCCGTGCTGCGAAGAAAAGCACCAAGATCACCATCCGCGCCAAGGCCGTCGACGACATGGACCGCCCAGAAATCACCTCTCGGTTCAACGCCCTCAACCACGAACTGGTCCCCCACCAGGAACTCGTTGGCGAGGCAAACATCTCCGAGGCCGACCAACTCGCCGTCGAGATGGAAGCCCTCGCCCCATGGAAGATGGTCCTGCCAGACCCCGAAACTGGCGAAGACCGCCTTGCCAAGGAACTGCTTCCAAAAATCCTCATCACCGACCCTGTTGTTCAGGTGATCAAAGAACTCGCTGAAACCGAAGATTCGGCAGCCCACATGGCCAACCCAGACCACACCCCTCTGGCGGCAGGTTGGATTGCTGACCGTGTGCTGAAGGTCGTCCGCCAATCCCCGTCGGCTGGACAGACCGTGGCGTACCGACTCATCGTGGAGGGGACCTGAAGGAGGAGAACATCATGCAGGAAATCATTCAAGCATTTTTCAAAGAACGCAGCCTTGTCAACCACCAGCTGGCCTCGTACAACGACTGCATCCCCGCTTCCGAAAGTACTCTCTCCCGCATGGAGCGCATCATCCGCAATATCCGTGTTGGAACCGACGAGGACTTCAACGACGACGAAGGCGGCTACATCAAACTCGACGTGCACGACCAGGACATTGTCATTCGCCTCAAGAACGTCAAACTCGGACAACCCACGGTCAAGGAAGCCAACGGTGCACTCAACCCATCCACTCCGATGGAGTGCCGCCTGCGCAAGCTGACCTACATGTCCCCTGTCACCATTGACTTCACCATCAAGCGCAACGGCGTGCCCTCTCCAACTGAGTCGGGCGTGGCCGTTGGCAACATGCCCATCATGGTCCGCTCTGAGCGATGCAACCTGCACCCCAAGCACATCGCCGGCGATCGCGTGCTCACGCCAACAACCTCCGCTGAGGACAAAACCACTTGGCACGAACTGTTGCAGAAAAAGGGCGAAGACCCCCTCGACCCCGGTGGTTACTTCATCATCAACGGGACCGAGCGTGTGCTCATCTCGATGGAAGACCTCGCCCCCAACCGCGTCACGGTCGAAATCAACAAGCGCTACGCCAAGCAGACTGAAGTCGCCAAGATCTTCTCTCAGAAAGACGGTATGCGCAAGCCGCTCACCGTGGAAAAGCGCCGAGACGGTATGCTCATGGTGAAGATCTCCACCGCTGGTACCACCGCCATTCCCGTTGTGCTGCTGATGCGCGCCCTCGGCGTTGAGAACGACCAGCACATCTTCCAGGCCATCGCTGGCAACACGGACTCGTTCAAGTACATCGTTGCCAACATCAACGAAGTCAAGGACAACGAAGAATACAGCGTCGAAACGATGGAAGAGAGCCACCAGTGGCTTGAGAAGAAATTCGCTGCTGGTCAGCAGAAAGAATACCGTGAAGCACGAGTGAGCCAACTGCTCGACCGAGAACTCCTTCCTCACCTGGGCGACCAAATCGAAGACCGTGAAAAGAAGGCCATCTACATGGGCCGAATCGTCCGCCAAGTTTTGGAAATGGCCATCGAAGGCCGAGACCCCAACGACAAGGACCACTACGCCAACAAGCGTGTTCGCCTCGCTGGCGACCTCATCGAAGACCTGTTCCGTGTGTCTGCTGGACAACTCGCTCGTGATTTGAAGTACCAACTTGAGCGACACCACAACCGCAAGCGAGAGCTGAAGATCACCTCCTGCCTTCGCCCTGACGTGTTGACGAGCAAGATCATGCACGCACTCGCCACCGGCAACTGGGTCGGCGGTCGCTCTGGTGTGAGCCAACTGCTCGACCGAACCACGTACCTCGCTGCCTTGTCTCACATGCGCCGTGTCACCTCACCGTTGGTTCGAAGCCAACCTCACTTTGAGGCTCGAGATCTTCACCCCACCCAGTGGGGCCGACTGTGCCCCAACGAGACGCCCGAAGGGCAAAACTGCGGCCTGGTGAAGAACGCCGCACAGATGATCGACATCTCCGAGGACATCAACGAAATCGAAATCCGAGAGCGCCTTGACGAACTTGACGTCTACCAGCCCGACGACTGGACCGACGGCGACCGTGTTCACGTCAACGGTGACATCTACGGCATCCACAAGCGCGGGAAGAAACTCGTGGACCACTTCAAGTCGTCCCGCCGCCGTGGTGTGATTCCTTCTGAGGTCTCCATTCGCCACGATGTGGAAAACAAAGACATCTTCATCAACACGGACAAGGGCCGAATCCTGCGACCTCTGCTCATCCTTTACGATGGTGCGCCTCGCTTGACGCAAGACCACTTGACCAAACTCTCCAGCGGCGAGATCAACTTCCGTTCCCTCATCATTGAGGGTGTCGTGGAATGGGTCGACGCTGAAGAAGAAGAGGACCTCTACATCGCACCTCGTCCGTTCGTTCTCCCCGAGACCATCCCCGAAGGCGACAGCGCTGGCCTTGCCGGCCGTGTTGTCAAGTACGAAGATGTGGAATGGATGAACCTGGGTGAGCCCCGTGCTGAAGTGGCCCACCTCAAGGCCAACGTCTCCATGCCCAACGGTGAAATCGCCACCACTGAATTTGACGTCCCGTTGCTCTACACCGCCGAGCACACCCACTGTGAGATTGACCCACAGCTCGTTCTCGGTGTTTGCGCTTCGCTCATCCCTTATCCCGAGCACAACTCGACGCCCCGTGTCACCGGTGGTACGGCGATGGTCAAGCAGTCCTTGGGTCTGCCCAGCGCCAACTACCGTATGCGCCCGGACACCCGTGCGCACATCCTGCACTACCCGCAGCGTTCCATCACTCGCACCCGCGCCATGGAAACCACGCACTTCGACGACCGACCCGGTGGCCAGAATTTCATCGTCGCCATCATGTCGCTTCACGGCTACAACATGCAAGACGCTGTCATCATGAACAAGGGGTCCATCGACCGAGCCCTCGGCCGCTCGACCTTCAACCGCACCTACAACGCCGAGCGACGCCGCTTCCCTGGCGGACAGGTTGAAGAAATTGAGAAGCCCGGCACCTCCAAGCAGGAGATCAAGGGCCTCAAGGCGCCTGATGCCTACCTACACCTCGAAGCTGACGGCCTCCCTGTGCCCGAAACCTCCCTCGAGGGCGGCAACGTCCTCGTCGGCAAGACCAGCCCACCACGATTCCTCGAGGAGTCTTCAGGTGGTTCCTTCTTGATGGCCCAAGAGCGACGTGAATCGTCCATGCTCGTCCGCCACGGCGAAAAGGGCTGGGTTGACAACGTCTACGTGACCGAATCCCTTGACTCCGGCCGTCTCGTTCGTGTGATGGTGCGAAGCCACAAGGTCCCTGAAGTCGGCGACAAGTTCGCTTCTCGCCACGGACAAAAGGGTGTCATCGGACGCCTTGTTGAGCCCGAGGACATGCCGTTCACCGAAGACGGTGTCGTGCCCGACCTCATCATCAACCCGCACGCCATTCCATCCCGAATGACCGTCGCCCACGTTCTGGAAATGATCGGTGGTAAAGTCGGTGCCATGGAAGGTCGCCGCATCGACGGTACCGCCTTCCGTGGTGAGAAAGAGTCCAGCCTGCGAGACGGTCTCGTCCGCAACGGTCTGGCCCACACCGGCCGTGAGACGATGATCAACGGCGAAACCGGCGAGTCCTACCCCGCTGAGATCTTCGTTGGTTGCATCTTCTACCAGCGACTCCACCACTTGGTCAGCTCAAAGATTCACGCCCGTTCCCGCGGCCGTGTTCAGATTCTGACCCGTCAGCCGACCGAAGGTCGTGCTCGACAAGGTGGTCTGCGATTTGGTGAGATGGAACGTGATTGTCTCATCGCCCACGGCGCTTCGATGGTCATCAAGGACCGTCTGCTCGATGAGTCGGACGGCATCGACATGTACGTCTGCGCCCAATCCGGTCACATCGCTTGGTACGACCCCAAGCGTGGCACCTACGTCAGCCCCATCCACGGCGATGGTGCTGAAGTCTACAAGGTGCAGACTTCTTATGCATTCAAGCTGCTTCTGGACGAGATGAAGAGTTTAGGTGTAGCCATGCGTCTTGAACTGGAGGACCGAAGATGAGTCGAAAGAGCACAATGATCCCCAAGCGAATCGCCCAGATTCGATTTGGTTTGATGGACCCGAGCGAAATCCGAAAGATGTCGGCTGTCGAAGTCAAGACTGCTGACACGTACAAGGACGACGGCCACGCCTACAAGCAAGGTCTGATGGACCCGCACATGGGTGTCATCGAACCTGGTCTCCTGTGTCCTACCGATAACTGCCAGTATCAGGACTCGCCTGGTCACTTTGGCCACATCCAGCTTGAACTTCCCGTCATCCACATCGGGTTCGTGAACTTGATCAAGACGGCTCTGAAGGCCACCTGCAACGACTGCAGCAACATCTTGCTCCACAGCGAACCCGGCACCTCGCCAGGTTCCAACCCCGAGCAAAGCGAGCAAGACTACTACCGAAACCGCATCCGAGACGTCATCACCAAGCACGGTGTTGGTTCGACCGAATTCTCGAAGATCATCAAGGAAGTCGAGAAGGTCACCTCAGGTACCAAGCGAAAGGTCTGCATGCACTGTGGTTCGTCCCAAGGCAAAATCATCCTCGACAAGCCGACGACCTTCAAGGAAAAGCACGACAACACCGAGCGCAAACTCAACCCACGCGATGTTCGTGAGTGGCTCAGCAGCATCCCGCCAGAGCACCTCATCTTCATCGGCATGGACAAGCAGAATCGCCCCGAGTGGGTCGTGCTCAAGGTGCTCCCGGTCCCACCCATCACCGTTCGTCCGTCCATCACCTTGGACAGCGGCGACCGGTCTGAAGACGACCTGACGCACAAACTCGTCGACGTGCTGCGTATCAACCAGCGCCTGCGAGAGAACCGTGACTCCGGTGCACCCCAACTCATCGTTGAGGACTTGTGGGAACTCTTGCAGTACCATATTACCACCTACTTTGACAACCAAACCTCCGGTATCCCACCGGCTCGCCACCGCTCCGGTCGAACCCTCAAGACGCTCACGCAGCGCCTGAAGGGGAAGGAAGGTCGCTTCCGAAGCAACCTCTCCGGTAAGCGTGTCAACTTCTGTGCTCGCTCGGTGATTTCGCCCGACCCCTACCTCAGCGTCAACGAGGTTGGTGTCCCCACGAAGATCGCCAAGGAACTCACCGTTCCCATCCGTGTGACCACCCGAAACCGAGAGCAAATGCGCCAGATGATTCTGCGCGGGCCTGACGTTCACCCTGGTGTGAACTACATCGTCCGTGGCGACGGCCGCCGTGTCAAGATCAACGCCCGAAGCCGCCTCATCAACGCAGGGTTCCGCTGCCACAACCCCGAGTGCAACGAGGAGACCACCACGCGTCCCGACCTCCACTCGGTCATGCCAGCGCCCAACTTCCTGCCGGGTTTGGTTATTCAGAAGCAAATTGCCTTGACCGGCATGGGTGAAGAAGAGGTCAGCTACGTCGTCAACGACACCGCCACACTCAACAACCTGCAGGGCCTTGACGAAAACGGCAAGAAACTCCCTGAAGATGATCCTCGCGCCATCCTCCACTACCGCTGGATGCACGAATTGGCTCAGGCCGACAACCCCAACCCCGAACCCTTCCCCGAGCACCTCGAGGTGGCCTGCCCGCACTGCGGCAGTCCCTTTGACGAGTGGGGCGAAGAGCGCACCGGTGTTGAGGACCGCTTGTCCACCTTGGACCGCTACGGCAACCCAAAGCCGGGTCTTCAGGTCGAGCGCCACCTGATCGACGGCGATGTCGTCATCTTCAACCGACAACCATCGCTTCACCGCATGTCGATGATGGTGCACGAAGTGCGTGTCATGAAGGGGCACACCTTCCGGTTCAACTTGGCCGTTTGTACCCCGTACAACGCCGACTTTGACGGCGACGAGATGAACTTGCACGTCATCCAATCCGAAGAAGCCCGTGCGGAAGCCAAGATTCTGATGCGTGTCCAGGAACACATCCTGACCCCTCGCTACGGCGGTGCGGTCATCGGCGGTATCCACGACCACATCTCCGGCGCCTACCTGCTGTCCCGACCCGGCACCATGATTCGCCAAGCCCACGGCTTGGAGATGCTGGGGAACATCGGCTACACCGGAGCGCTGCCCGAACTTGTGAAGGACGCTAACGGCGAACCTGCCTACCGAGGTCAAGACATCATCTCGCTGATCATCCCGAACAACATCCACCTGCGGTTCCGAAGCCGTTCCAACGACATGGTCAACGTCAAAGACGGTCAGGTTGACGGAACCCTTGACAAGCGTGCTATCGGTGCAGAAGACGGTCGTCTCCTTGACGCCATCGTCCAAACCAACGGTCCTGAGCAAGGGGCTCGTTTCCTTGACGAGTTCACTCGCCTCTCCATCGCCGCCTGTACGTCGCTCGGTTTCACAACCGGTATCGACGACGAGGACCTCTCCGAGGAAGCCGTTGATGCCATCAACGCCGCCAATGCTTTGGCTCAAGAAGGTGTCACTCAAGAACTCGAGAAGTTCGGCAAGGACGGCAAGAAGTATGAAGCTCGACCAGGCCGTACGCCTCGTGAAACCCTCGAAGAGAACATCATGCAGATGCTCGACAAAGGAAAGCAAGAAGCCGGTGACATCGCAAAGGACGAACTCAACAAGTCCGGTTCGACCAACGCCGCCGTCAACATGGCCATCTCCGGTGCACGTGGTTCCATGGACAACCTGACCATGATGGCCGCTTCCATCGGTCAAGCCAAGGTCCGTGGTAAGCGTCTTGAGCGTGGCTATGACGACCGTGTCCTGCCTCACTTCAAGCGCGGCGGCCGAGGTGCTCTCGACCGTGGGTTCATCGCATCGTCGTTCAAGCGCGGCCTCGAGCCCACGGAGTTCTTCATGCTCTCCGTCTCCGGTCGTGAGTCCCTGGTCGACACCGCTGTTCGTACGGCCAAGTCCGGCTACATGCAGCGACGTCTGATCAACGCTATGGACGACCTGAAGGTCTACGACGACGACATGCTCTCGGTTCGCAACACCGCCAACCGCATCATCCAGTTCAGCTACGGTGAAGACGGCATTGACCCGTCCCGTGGTGTGCACGGCTCGCCGTTCAACATCGACGTCATCGTCGACGCTGCCCTCGGCACCGAAGGTGGCCTTGAAGACGACCGTGATTCCTACGAGTTCAGTGCTGAAGAAGAGGACATGGGCGCCTGGGAAGAATCCGCCGAACACGACGGAGGTGAAAACTGATGGTCGTCAAGAGTGCAACCAAGAAGAAGCTCATGGATTTGGGCATTGACGAAAACTTCGCTCATGCCTTGGCCGACGACCGCAAGTGGGACGACGTCAAGGTGATGACCCAAGCCGAAATCGCCAAGATTTGCGAAACCGACTCTGAAACGGCCGGAAACATTCACGCCACCATTGTTGCAGCCACGCAAAAAGGTCGCGACGGCGATGGTGAGACCTCCGGCCCTGTGACCAAGGTCCGCCTTTCCGGCCGCGCCAGCAAGCGCCGCACTCGTGCCAAGACCGTGGCTGACATGGAACCTTACGACTACGACCGTAAGATGCAAGCCATGGAGAACGAACTCGCCAACGACCCGGTCTACCAGAAGTTGGAAGAAGCGGTTGAAGCCACCGGCTCCGGTCGCTTTACCAACCGAATTCTTGCTGACTTGACGATGGCTTGCCACAGCCGTGGCAAGAAGAAGTTGACCAAGCCACAGGCCAAGAAGGTCATCGACGAGGCCATCGTTGCCCTTGACCGAGCCAGTATTGACCCGTACGAAGCGGCCGGCATCATCACGGCTCAATCCATTGGTGAGCCCGGCACGCAGATGACCATGCGTACCTTCCACTACGCAGGTGTCGCAACCGTCAACGTCACCCAAGGTCTGCCACGTATCATCGAGATCGTGGACGCCCGAAAGGTGCCGCAAACGCCAACGATGACCATCCGCCTCAAGGGCGATGAGAAAACCGATGCCAACGCTGCCAAGAAACTGGCCGCTGCCATCGAAGTCACCACCACCGTGAACATCGCCACCTTGGAGACCGACGTCGCCCAGCGACGCTTGGTGTTGAACCTCAACAAGGGCAACCTCAAGCAAAAGCGCATGACGGCCATGGAGGTCAAGGACAAACTCGAGCGCGCAACTCGCCTCTATGTCCAGGCTGACAAGGACAAGAACCCGTCCACATTGACGATGATTCCTGGCGTCCACTCCGAAGAGGACCTCGCCGACCTTGCCGAAAACCCACCGTCCTACACCATGCTCCTGCAGTTGGAGGAAAAGATTCGCGACATGCGGCTCAAAGGCATTCCCGGCATTGAGCGTGCCAACCCTCAGCTGGACGACAAGACCGGAGAGTACTACCTCTCGACCATCGGCAGCAACCTACCTCGTGTCAGCGAGTTGGAAAACATTGACCGCTCCCGCACCTACACCAACAACATCATCGAAATCTACGATTACCTCGGCATTGAGGCTGCTCGTCAGGCCATCGTCAACGAATTGCAGATGACCCTCGACGGTGCCCGCCTCGAAGTCGACGTTCGCCACCTGCTGATGGTCGCTGACGTGATGACTTCCGAGGGTGAAGTTCGTGCCATCGGTCGCCACGGTGTTTCGGGTACCAAGCACAGCATCCTCGCTCGTGCTGCGTTCGAAGTCACCGTCAACCACCTGCTCAAGGCCGGTATCATCGGCGAGAAAGACTACCTCACCGGTGTTGCAGAGAACATCATTGTTGGTCAACCCATCTCCTTGGGAACCGGCAGCGTGGCCCTGTACTACATCCCGGAAGAGTGAGATTCCAACCATGAGAAACACATGTGGAGAATGGAGGAAACGAAATGGATCTAAGCCGACAATTGAAGAACGCAATCGCAACAGGAAACCTGTTGTTTGGACAACGACAAGCCCAGGACGCCTGTGCCAACGGCAACGCCAAACTGATCATCGTGGCAGCCAACTGCCCCGAGGACTACACCACGGCGTTGCGAGCTGCCCACCCTGAAGTGAGCATGCACCGAGCCCGCATGGTGAACCGTGAACTGGGCATTGCCTGTGGTAAGCCCTTCTCGGTGTCGACCATCACGGTGCTCGACGCCGGCGACAGCGATTTGATGGCGCTCGAGAGCAACCTCGAGTGAGCGTTCTTGTCCTTTTGGACAACACCTTGATGGCCTTCGGGGGCCACGCCAACCCATGCGTAGAACACCCGCAGGCCTCGCCATGGCGCTCACCGCGCTCCTGTTGTTGAGCATCGCCGGCACAGCCGCCGTTCAAGTCAAGCCTTCGACCCTGCTCAATGATAACGAATCAACCGTAATGAGCACCAGCGGCCGGAGCACCTCGCCTGAGGTCTTCCTTGCTGGGGGAGGCACCGGTAGTCATGACGAGTTCTCTGGGGCCATTGCCTCGACGGACAACGGATGGGTCATTGCAGGTGATGTCAATTCCTCGGCTCAATCGCTGGTGTTCGGCACACAAACCTACATTCCCACCTCACCGTACAGCAACGGGAACGATTTCTTCGTCGCATCCATGGATTCGACGGGTGCTTGGAATTACGTGACCGGTGCTGACCACACCCAGGGTGGCGTCTCGTTCATGTCCGACGTGACCACACACGCTGGAAACGCCATCGTCAGCGGTTACATGTACGGACCCGTTGACTTCGGACAAATCTCACTGAACACCGCCGTTCAGTTTGACGGATTCATCGCCCAAGCGGACGCCACGGGCAATTGGATGTGGGCCAAGGGGTTCCAGACCCTACCAAATTCATCTACGGATTCAAGCATCCCCCAGGCCATCGCCGTTGATCAGGTTGGCGATGTCATCGTGGCGGGCTACTTTTCGGGCGAGACCGACTTTGGCGGCACGAGCATCAACGTGTCCAACGCTGAAATCTTCATTGCCAAACTTGACGGGGCCAACGGGGCCCTCAAGTGGGTTGTCAGCGGAGGCGGCATCGGCACACAGCAGGTCAGTGATGTGGCCGTTGACAACGCAGGAAACATCTACGTCGCAGGTGTAACACAAAACAATGTCTTGTTTGGAACAAGCAGTTACAGCCTCGTCGGCACTCAGGATTCCTTTGTCGTGAAGGTCTCAAGCACGGGTGCCATCTTGGGTATCACCGGCTATGGCATTGCTAATCAGGCCGTCACACTCTCCTCCATGGCGACGGACGGTAACGGCGATCTGTACGTCGGTGGCTCCTACGAGGGTACGATGGCCAAAAACGGCTGGTCCATCACGGCCAACAAAGGCGGTGCTGACCTGTTTTTCATCAAGGAAGGAAGCACGCCTTCCAATCAATGGGCGGCAACGGGTGGTTCCAACTCGGCCGACAGCCTGCAAGGCATGGATGTTAGTTCCCGTGGAGAACTGGTGTTCACCTCGTTCTTCCTCGACGGCACCTTCAGTGCGGGGACCAAATCCACCACTGGCGCCAGTAGCGGATGGATTTCTACCCTCGACGCCGACATGATGCTCGGTGGTTTGACCAGCACGGGCGGGTGGTCGTGGCTTGACGTGACTTCCAGCGCCGCCCTTGAGATCGGCTGGGATGTGGCTTACAACGCCAGCGACATCGCAGCGGGCATTGGCTCCTACGCAGGACCATCTGGAAGCAACACCATCACCAAAGGCACCAACAGTGTATCCAGCACCGGTGGATGGGACAACTTCGTGTGGGCGATCGACCCGTCCATGAAGGCCGACACCGACAACGACGGCGTGCCCGACGTTTCGGACAACTGCCCCAACACCTCCAACCCGCTTCAGGGTAACACCGACGGTGATTCGCAAGGAGATGAATGTGATTCGGACGACGACAACGACGGTATCACGGACAATTCCCCTGACGAATGCCCACGCGGAGGTGCTGCCAACTGGGGCTCGACACAGAATTTCGATGACCCTGCCAATTCGACCGATTGGGACCGCGACGGCTGCAAGGACGACGTCGAAGATTACGACATCGACCAGGACGGCATCGCAAATGACGTCGATTTGTGCCCCCGCTCTGGCTATCAGCCCCCACGCCCAACATGGGTGTCCGACGAAATCACCGACGTGGACGGCGACGGTTGTCGCGATGCCGACGAAGATACTGACGACGACGGCGACGGTTTCGAAGACGTGAGCGACGACTGCCCGACCGTGATTGGGAACTCCACCCTCGGCGAGGAAGGATGCTTGGACAACGACGGCGACGGTTGGTCGAACAACTTTGACGACTGTCCCAACGAGTTTGGAAACTCAACCCTCGGCGGTAAGAACGCCTGCCCCGACATGGACGGCGATGGCTGGGCCGACGTGGACGATGCGTTCACTGAAGACCCAACCCAATGGTCTGACGCCGACGGCGATGGCTACGGCGATAACAGCGAAGGCACCACGCCCGACGATTGCCCCACCGTTGCCGGCACCTCAACACTGGACCGTCTCGGCTGTTTGGACACGGACGGCGATGGATACTCCGACCCCGACAGCATGTGGGATACTGAATCTGGCGCCGATGCCTTCATCGATGATGCAACCCAATGGTCGGACTTTGATGGCGACGGCTACGGCGACAATTACGCCAACGATACCTGGACCGACCGAAACCCTTCGTGGCCCGGCGAATACCGAACCGATGTGGTGCTCCAGGACGCCTGTCCAACCCAAGAAGGTACGTCGTGGCAGAACGGTCTGATCGGATGCCCAGACCAGGACGGCGACGGATGGTACAACCTCCAAGACGCCTTCCCCAACGACCCCACGCAGTGGTCGGACATGGACGGCGACGGCTACGGCGACAACGCCTCGGGAACGGACGCTGACCAGTGCCCGGATGTTGCAGGCACCTCGACCGTCGACCGGCTTGGCTGCGAAGACACGGACGGCGACGGTTATTCCGACCCCGACCCCAACACCAACTGGTTGCCCGAGCAGGGCGCCGATGCCTTCCCGAACGAGCCTACGCAATGGGCCGACCAAGACCAGGACTTCTATGGCGACAATCCAGCCGGTGATCGTGCAGATGACTGCCCGACCGTGAGAGGCACCTCAACCGTTGACAGATTGGGCTGTGAAGACAGCGACGGCGACGGCATCTCGGACGCCACGGACACATGGACGTTGGCTCAAGGGGCCGATGCCTGCCCGCTGGCCTACGGCACCTCAACCGCCGACCGCATCGGTTGCGTCGATACCGACGGCGACAACTACTCCGACCCAACACCAGATTACGGCGTGGCCGAAGGTGCGGACGCTTACCCGCAAGACCCAACGCGCTGGATTCTTGAGACCAAGCAAGACGAGACCGTCTTTGCCTCGACCAACGCGCTCATCGGTGGCGGCGTTGGATTGCTCTTGGCCCTGGTGCTGATCGGCTTGATCATGCGTCGGCGAGGTGGCAAGGAGGCAACCACGGATTGGACAACGCCCCCTGGCGCAGGTTTCGCAGCTGACCCTGCCTACGGCGTCCCGGCCGGCATGCCGAACTTCGCTGCGCAACCTGCTGCACAAGCGGCTGTCCAACCTGGCTACGGCGCTCCCGTGGCCATGCCAGACTTCAACGCCCAGCCTGCCGTGGCTCAACCCGACCCTGCTCGAGAGTATTACAACGGGTTGCTCGCTCAAGGCTATCCCCACGAGGACGCTGTTCGCTACACGCAGCAGTACTTCCAGGAATTCCGTGGTTGAACGGGGGCACGTGGCCTTGAGCGAACGTGAACGACGGTTGATGGACAACCCTGTTGTTCGTGGTTTGCTCGTGTTTTCGGCCTTTCGGGCTGTCTACGGAATGGGTATTCTCGTTGTGACCTACGGCCTGGCGACCAGTGAAGCGGCCCCTTGGTGGACGTCGCTCATCTTTCTGGCCTGTTCCATGGTGTTCTCACGCTGGCTCTTTCGCAAGTTGAAACAACGATGGCCAAGCCTGTTCAATGCAGGCCAGCACGGCGTGGATTAACGCTGGTCGAATCAAACGACGCCTTGGGCGATCATGGCTTCGGCGACCTTGAGGAAGCCGGCCACGTTGGCACCAAACACGTAATCGCCTTCACGGCCGTACTTCTTGGCCGTCTCGAAAGCGTTCTTGTGAATGTTGATCATGATGTCCTCGAGTCGCTTATCGACTTCCTCACGGGTCCAGGACAAACGGAGGGAGTTCTGCGACATTTCAAGACCGGAGGTAGCGACACCACCGGCGTTGCTGGCCTTGCCAGGTGCAAACAGGATACCGGACTTCTGGAAGACCTCAACTGCCTCGGGGGTGCAGGGCATGTTGGCACCTTCGCCCACCGCGATGACGTTGTTGGCCACGAGCATCTCGGCCTCTTCGCCGTTGAGTTCGTTCTGGGTAGCGCAAGGAAGGGCTACGTCAACGTTGACGTTCCACAAGCCGTTCACGGCAGGCTCAGGGGCGCTGGGGGTGAAGGTCGCGGATGGATACTGCTTGGCGTACTCGGAGATTCGACCACGTCGGTTGTTCTTGAGGTCCATAACCCAAGCCAACTTCTCACGGTCGATGCCGTCCGGGTCGTGGATGAAACCGGACGAGTCCGAGAAGGTGACCGGCTTGCCGCCGAGGTCAAGGACCTTCTCACAGGCAAATTGGGCCACGTTGCCGGAGCCAGAGATGGAAACGGTGGTGCCCTCGAAGGACTTGCCCTTGGTGGCCAACATCTCACGAGCGAAGTACACGAGACCGTAGCCCGTGGCTTCCGGTCGAATGAGCGAACCGCCGTAGGAGAGACCCTTGCCGGTCAGGACACCGGCTTGGAACTCGTTCTGCAGACGCTTGTACATGCCAAACATGTAGCCGATCTCACGACCGCCGACACCGATATCACCAGCTGGAACGTCGCAATCGTGGCCGATGTGGCGCCAAAGTTCCATCATGAAGGACTGGCAGAAGCGCATAACTTCGGCATCGGACTTGCCCTTGGGGTCGAAGTCCGAGCCACCTTTGCCGCCACCCATG
This sequence comes from Candidatus Poseidoniaceae archaeon, assembly GCA_964228815.1. Classification (GTDB taxonomy): domain Archaea; phylum Thermoplasmatota; class Poseidoniia; order Poseidoniales; family Poseidoniaceae; genus Poseidonia. The sequence continues at coordinate 31,472 of CAXRAL010000084.1, read as the reverse complement.
GGAAGGCCGGTCAAGGAATTTTTGAAAATCTGCTCGAAGGCAAGGAACTTGAGGATGGAAGCGTTCACGCTGGGGTGGAATCGGAGTCCACCCTTGTAGGGGCCAATGGCCCCGTTGAACTGAATGCGGAAGCCACGGTTGACATGGACTTCGCCTGCATCATCGGTCCAGGGCACACGGAAATGGATGAGGCGCTCGGGCTCAACCACACGCTCAACGATAGAAATGTACTCTGGGTTCGCCTCAAGCACGGGCTCGAGCGATTCAAGAACTTCTTTCACCGCTTGGTGGAATTCAGGTTGGTCGGGGTCACGGGCTACGACTTTTGCATAAATTGCGTCACTGGGGCTCATCGGCATACCTTCTCACACCCAGAGGTGTGTTGCGCCGCCCTTGCACAGACCCTTTCTAATGGTTGCCCCTGTTCCATCTCCGTGACCGAAGATTCAGGCTGCAAGAATCGGACTCAAAAGGTGCACACCGTGAGGTAGCGCTCAAGTCGTTCCACACGACGTTGACCTTCTTCGTCGACCTCGCTCATCGCCCGAATGGACTCCTCGATGAGGGCGTGCTGATCTTCCTGAAGACCGATGATGCGCCGCAGGTGGTCGAGCATGGCCCATTCGTCTTCGCTGATGACGTCGTCGTCCAGAGCAGCAATCAGGGCGGATTGGTACGTGGTGGCGTCGCCCATGTGGTGGCCGCCAAATTCGGTGTCGTCATCAAAGGGTGAAGGCGACTCTCCGGCTACGACCGCTCTGCATTCTGCAGTATCGGCAGGAGCGACACCCAAGGCCTGGGCGAGGATGTGGAGGATTTGGGCTTCATCGTCCGTCACGATGGCGTCATCAAACGCAACACGGAGGGTTTCGAGGTAGAGGTACAGGCCGCGAGTAGGGACGAGACTCATGGTGGCGGTTGGCAGCGACTCGTCCTTGAAACTTCTCCAATCGTGGCGACGTTTCCCGAAACACCTGCGTAATACAGATAATGACATATTGTCATTGTTTGAGTTACTTTCATATACTGCCTGTTCTAGTCTAACCTTGCAGGAGGAACCCGGATGAGCCAGCCCACCAGTGCCGTATCGCTCAGAATCACCGAGGAAGACCTCGCACTGCTCGATGCTCGTGTTGGCATGGACGGTGCTCGAAACCGCTCTGACGTGGTCCGCCTCGCCATCCAAGAATTCCTTCACAACCAACCGCTTCTCACGGGAATGAAGTCCATTCGAATTCCCTTGGGGCGTGCCGACCAGCGCCGCCTCGCCCACCTCTACGAATTGAACGGCGTAACGCCAGAACAGGCTGCCCAAGAGGGGTTGAGCCTTTACATCAAGCGGGCGGTTGCAGAAATCGATCCGATTGACAGTACACTCGAAGAAGCTGTGGAGGCGTCCAGAGCTTCAACGATGCGACGCAGCGAATACCAAGAATGAATTGGTGAGAGACTGGAGGGGATGGGATGAATTGGCAAAACTCGGGCTACAACCTTGGTGATGCCACCCTTGGAGCAACGCAGGACCGGCCTGTCCTGCAGAGCTTTGTCTCGCTGTATCAGCGTGCCCGTCGTGCACGCCTTGGCCTTGGTTCCCACAACCAAACACCCCCACACGCTTCCCTGGACGACGGCCAGGGAGGCCCAGATTCCACCCCCGTCAGTTGATGCGGTGGTTCCCCCGTGCCCAGCCCCCCACACTTCTGGGCACATTGACGAGCACCGGTCAAACCTGTGACCTTCATCCCAATCCTTTAGGAGGGTCGCCGTAGGATGAACGATATGAACGAGCAGGAGGCAAACGTGGATTCGTCCACCTACCCCTTTCTCGCTCACGCCACTCCACGACCGGGCCAATTGGAAATGATCGAAGACGGCATCAAAGCCCTTGCCAACGGTGGCTTCCACCTCGCGGCTGCACCCACTGGGATTGGAAAAACAGCTGCCTCGTTGGCGGCAGCCCTCGAAGTAGCCGGACGTTCCTCACAAAAGAAGACCGTGTTTTTCTTGACGTCCCGACAAACCCAGCACCGAATCGTCGTCGACACCGTTCGCCGAATCAATCAGCGACGAACGGGCATGATGCCGGTTCGCCTCGTAGACATGGTCGGCCAAGCCGGGATGTGCGTCCAACCTTTTGCCAAAGAATCGCCACTCGTGTTTTCCTTGCTGTGCAGCCAAGCCCGGAAAACACGGTCGTGCAAACCGTGGATCACCGCCGCACCGGGCCTCAAGGAACGAATCCTCGCGAGCCCACTCCACGTGGACGAACTGGTCGATATCAGTCGCACGCACACGGTTCACGGTGAACCTGCTCAGACCTGTCCGTGGAAAGCGGCCCGAGAGGCGGTCAGCGGTGCCGATGTCTTCGTGGGGGACTACAACCACCTGTTTGACGACGGCGTCAGGGAATCCAGCCTCAAAGCGATGGACTTGTCGCTTGAGGACATCATCATCGTCGTTGACGAAGCCCACAACCTGCCCGACCGCATTCGAATGACGCTTGAGAAGCGGCTGACGAGGACCATGATACGAAACACGCAAATCGAACTTGAGGAGTACGCCGGCGTCCTCGCTCAAGCCATGAAAGCACCCGGTGGTGAAGCCCTGTCCATCACCCACGGCCTTGCAGCATGGGCGTTTGATGTCTTGAAGGCCTCTCGTGCTGGGTTTGATGCACTCTTCGGCAGCTACATGCGAGGCCTGACGGGAAGCGAAGAGGAAGCCGAAGTCAAAACCGACGATGTGCTGAATGTGTTCCATCGGGCCTGCGATGTGGTCGAGGGCAAAGCTGGACAACAGCAACTTGAGGCTACGTCGTCCAACCATCCCGAGGTTGACGTTGCGGTTCGAATTCACCAACTGAGGGACATCCTCTCCAGCGTGGACGTGGACATGGAGGCAGGTGACGATGGCAACCCGATGGAACCCAACGCTCACAAAGTGGCCGAAATCCTGGACTGCCTGCTCAAATTTGGTTCAACTCCGGCCTTGACAATGATCTACGACACCAAGGGCAAAGACGGGCGCATCACCACCCACTTGCTCGACCCCGGGCTGGTCTCTCAACCGGTGTTCGAACAATCTGCGGGTGCTCTCTTGATGTCAGGTACGCTGTACCCGCCGAGCATGTACGCCAACATTCTCGCCCTGCCCTCTGCAAGGACCACCTCCGTCGCTTACCCCTCGCCGTTTGCGGCCATGCGCCGGCCCGTGCTGGTCGCCAACAATGTCACCACGAAGTACACCGAGCGCAGCCCGCAAAACACCGAAGCCATCCGAGCCCACATCCAAGCGCTCATCAATGCATCGCCGGGCAACGTGGCGGTCTTTGCACCCTCCTATGCGATGCTCAATGAAGTCGTGTTGGAGGGGTATTTCACCGGTGCACGTATCATGGCGGAAAGCCGAGAGTGGACCAAGCAAGACCTCGACCAGGTGGTGGACACGCTGCTCGAGGAGAAACGAAACGGGCGAAAAATTCTGCTCGCCGGTGTGTTCGGCGCTCGCCTTTCGGAGGGCGTGGACTATCACAGCGGGGCCTTGGACGCTGTGGCCTGCATCGGCATCCCGAACTCGCCACCATCGGTCCTCTCGAAATCCCTCAAAACCTACGCTGAGGACCGATTTGGGCGCAACCTTGCGTGGCGCTACACGGTCTCTCAGCCGGCCGTCAACGCCATTCTTCAGGCCATGGGACGCCCCATCCGCTCCATTGGGGACCGAGCCCTCATTTTGCTGCTCGACCGGCGTGTGACCGACCGAACCTACGCCGGCTGCTTTCCTCAAGATTTGCGCATGAACGACTCAAGCGATCACGACTCCACCCACCGCTTCGCTCGTCGCTTTTTTGCCAAAGTCCACCCTGATCGCACCCTCGAGTCCGATTGAATCACGTCCGAAGGTTCATGTGGGCTCGGCGGGTCCAAATCTGCATGGACGAATGGAAACCGTTGGACTTGACCACGGAAAACATGCACCGCGAGGCCCTGGAGCCGGCCGTTCCCGAAGGTCTTGAGACGGATGCTGCCAGCCTTCAAGCCCACTTTGAGGCGTCCAACGACCACCTCATGGATGTCCGTCAGCGCCACGCAGAAGTGCTCGTGACAGCCGGCATGCTGCCGGAAAGCGGCTTGGCAGAGCACCTCCCCGAGCGTGCTCTTGCGTGGGTGGTTGAGGGCATCAACGGGCGAATGAACCCCGATGGCCTGACGATTCCGCTGCTTGGAACCAACGAAACCGCCATTCAACTTCATGTGAAAGAGACGGAGGAAGCCACCTTGGTTCGCCTCAACATCGAGGACAGCGAGGGCCCAAACCTGATCCGTGAACTGCCGCTCCCAACCGAGGCCGCATCAACGCTGGCTGCCAACTACAGCCACGGCCGCCTCACCCTTCGCTGGTGAGGAAAACCGCTGTCGCAGAGACGGTACCCGCCCCATCTTTTGTCAGACGGAGTGCGTCAGCGCTGTGGGATGGCCTGCATCTGAGCGATTTCACCCGCCATGCGGTTGAGGGCTTGCAACGCCACATCCTGATGCTGAGCACCCATCTCTTCACGACTGTAGCGAGCCATTTCGAACGTGTTGTCCAAGGCCGTCAAAGCATCCTCTGAAACGCCTTGAAGGGCTTGTCGGATGGCAAATTCGAATTCACGGACGGTCTCGAAATCTCGACGCAAGAAGCCTCGCTGCTGCAACAGACCGCACAAGTCCTGGTAGCAAGTGAAGATGGCTTCACGGATGGCATCCCCTGCAGCGAGGAGTTCGGCGGTGTAGGCAAAGACCTCTGCAGCGTCCTTGAGCAGGTCATCGGCGACCTTCTTCCGGCGGTACATCACGACACCACCGGCGACCAGGGCTGCAAGCACCAACACCAACAGGTAGGACCACCAAGGCGTCTCCGCTTGTTCTTCTGCGAAGTCGTATTGCGGTGCAAAACCTTCGCTACGGAGCGTCTCAAAGGCCTGGATGCTCTGGTCGGACAATCGTGGATCGTTGACGATGATGTCCATCGTGAGTTGACCCCAAACATCGGCATCACCGTACGGAGGATCGGCTTCAAAGATGAAGGTAGCACGACCGTTCTCATCGGTTTGCGCTCCGCGGTTGGCGAGTTGCGACTGGTTGGCGTCGTACAGGTAAACCACGATGTCAATGCCAGGGATCCCGGCTTGCGTGTCCTCTGCAATGACGGTGAGGGAGCCACCGACTTCCTCCTGCTCGTTTTCAACGATGTCGAGCAAGTCCACCGTGATGACGGCATCGACCTGGACGAAGACGGTCTGACTGATGCTGGCGGCGTTCAAGTAGAGCGTATCGTTGCGAGCAACATCGAGGAAGAAATACTGCGAGCCAACCTCAAGCCAGTAGGGCGCCGTGGCTTCAAGCGAGAAGTTGCCGTTGGACCACGAGACGGCGCTGGTGGGGAAACAACGTGCGCCTTCACGCCCGTTCTCGCAATCCGATCCGTTGCCGATGGACAAGAGGAGGTTTTCGAAGACCTCGCCGGAGCCACCGACCTCTTGCACAGAGCCGGAGTAGGAGATGGTGTCGAACACACTGTCAGAGCGGGTTACGACCGATGAACGCGTGGCAGCATCGACCTGAATCAGGAGGTCGGCCCACACCCGCACGCTGTTCTCAGCCTCGGCAGGCAAATGCGCCTGTGTCCCTTCAAAGACCACGGTGATGGTGTGGTCCCCACGGGTGAGGTCCATCGTGGCGGGAACCGTCGCACTCCAAGCACCGTCGGTACCTGTCGTGGTCGTGAACAGGGTGTTCCCGTCAAGTTGCACCAACAATTCGAAGCCGACCAGACCGTCTCGGTCAACCGTATCAAAGTCGTAGAGACGACCGCTAAGTTCCCAGGTGTCCCCACGAGTGGCGTCAATGCCATCATCGAAGAGGAGGGTCACCCATGAACGGTGGGACAGGAAGAAGGAGACGTTGCCTTCACCGCTTCGGTAGTAGCCTTGTGGTGCTACCTCGGCCACCAACGTTCGGTTTCCAAAGTCAAAGATGTCGGGGACAACCCACTGGAAGGTGAAGTCACCGTTGTCGTCAGTGGACAAGGTGTTGATGACGATACCTTCCACCACCAGTTGGACTTCGTGGTTGGCGATGCCCATCAGTTGGTTATCAACCACGGAGCCGGTGATCGTCACCGTTTCATTGACGGCGACGGGCGAACTGATGTCGACGGTTACGAGGACTGGACTGAAGATTTCCCAGAGGCCAGTGGCATTGCTCGGGAGGTAAGCCACCGTTCCCGTGAAGCGAGTCTCGAGGACGACCGGCCCAAGTGGGGCGTCGGCAGGCACCGGATGGACGGCGCTGAACTCTCCGATTTCGTCGGTGGTCGTGTTGGTGAGCCACTGGCCACCCAGCCAAATCTCGATGGTCATGTTGGGAAGCGGGTTATCCACCACGTCGAGCAGACGTCCCTGGATGGTCATCGTCGTTTCTCGGTCGGCGTCGCCGGTGGCCGTCAAGAGGAGAATCTTGGTTGGGACGCTGACATTGAAATCAACCGTGGCAGAGCTTGGCATGTAGTACTCGGGATTGTTGGTATCACCGTAGCCGACCGGGTCCACCCATTCTCGTCCACCACGGAACTCCACACCGATGACGTGCGGGCCGGCCGCCGTGTCTTCGGGGAGGGTGTAGGCGAGGGTGTACGCACCGGTCATGTTGTCGGTTTCAACGCTGGCCACGGGCACACCATCGATGAGCAGGTGCACGATGGCGGTGGCATTTTCGCCGTTCCGCTTGAGGACCATGCCAAGGTCATCGAGGAGCGTGCCGTTGACCACGAGCGTGTCGCCGGCCACCAGGACCGTTGGTGCTTCGACGATTTGGACCTCGGTTTGCGCCAGGACCACGAACTGCGACGTGGCGTTCGTGCCGATGATCCCCGTCGTGCCAGCGATGCCTGCGTAATCTGCGTGGATGCCGGTTGGACCGACATCGTAGGTCGCAGGCACGGTGAGGTTACCCCAAGCGGTGCCGTTGGCAGCCGTCAAGACGGTGATTTGCACCGGCGAGGCGTCGCCCATGGTGGAGGTCAACGACACGACGACACTCTGATTGGCCAGTGGCAAGCCCTGATTGTCCCGCAGGAGCACGGTGAAGTCCACTTGCGTGCCACGCTCCGTACGGTCGTTGAGGGAGGGTTGGCCAATGCCGTCGAGGGTCGGTACGATGAAATTCATCACCGAGAATCCTCGCGAGTCAAAGGAGGAGTTGTTCTGAGAACCGACGTAATAGTTGACGTTTGGAATGTAGGTGGCTTCCATCAGGTGGCTTCCAGCGGCAAAGGTTTCGCTCAATCGGATGGTAGCGTTCCAATAGCCATCGACACCAATGGCGCCACCCGTAGCGGTGAAGCCAGAGGGTTGCCCGTTGATGGAGAACAGGACGTTGGCGTTGGGAAGCACACTGCCATCCCGAATCACCAAACCTGAGTCGTTGTCGGAGACGATTTGTCCGCTGATGTTGAAGGAGGTACCTGCCACGGGGTTGGCGACGATGGGGTCCACCACCAAGAACGTCAACGACCGCACGGTGATGCTCGTCAGGTTAGCGCTCGTTGAAAGTAGGTCAGTTGACCCATTGAACACCATCTGAACGACGATAAGACCCAGTGGGTGGTCGTAGGGCACGCTGAACGTGAAGTTCGCAAAGCCTTCTCCGTCCGTGGTTTGTGGAGCGAGCCAGGTTTCGTGGAACTGCAAGCCCACCTCGTAGTTTGAAAGCGGAGCGAACAAGTCCGAGGCTTCAACCAGCTTCGCAGACATGTTGATGTCGTTTCCACGGTTGATGACCACGGCGTTGAGCGGTTGGAGATTTTCCAAGCGAGATACACCCATCACCTGAACGGGTGATTGGGCGGTTGCGGTCAAGTAGAACGGCGAGGATTCGTTGACCACCGTGATGACCAGCGTGTGCGGACCTCGAGTGGTACCATTACCGGCGGTGTCGGTTGGCACGGTCATGTTGAAACTGCCGTTGTTGGTGGTGGCAAAGTTGCTCAGCAACAATTCCTCGGGGTTCTCCAACCAGAAGACATTGAGGCGCACGGCGGAAATCAAGGTCCGGCTGGTGTTTTCTCCATCCTCAACCTGACCGATCACGTTGAACGGCACACCGGCGGTGACCGTGCTTGGAACAGAAACGAGGTTGATGTTACTCACGACCTGAACGGTGACGTTGACCACCGAGGCGTTTCCATAGCGACGGGCATTGCCTGCAGCAAGGGCTGCAGAGAGATCGTCTTGAACCACGATGGCCATGTCATAGAATCCTGGTGCAATACCGGAGGGCGTGAACGCAAACGTGGCGTTACCTTCACTGTCGGTGGTGGAAACACCAAGGCTCTGGTTGGTGTTGCCGTAGTCCCATATGTAATCCACCGAAGCGCCGCTGATGTTGGAGTTGTCAGCCACGTCGGTGATCTTCGCGTTGAAGGACACCGTGTCGTTCATCTCAACGATGTAAGCCGGACGTTCTGCCTCAACCACCACTTCGGTGATGATACCACCCAACTGCGAGATCTGCGTCGGTGGAGCGGGCGGCACCGCCGAATCAACGAAGGCGTAGTACGCACCGCCGGGTGGTGCCTGCGTGAGGAAGTCGAAGTCCACAACAAATTCGTAGGCATCCGAGCGAAGGTTGGTCGGCATCACGATGGGGATGTCAAAGGCGCCCGTGGAGTTGTTCAGCGTGGATTGTGCCACATCGATGGGGCCCTGTTCCGTGAACAGCGAGACCGTGATGAGGGTCGTGTTGTTGACCACGGGCGTGAGGTAAACGGAGTCAAAGACATCGCCAAAGAGGCGGGTTGAATTGCCCATGTACGTCCAATCTTGCCCGATGGAGAGGTTCCAACCGATGTCCGCCATCACTCGAATGGAGCCGTTGCCGGTCGAAGGCTGGTAGAACGAGGAACCGTTGAATCCAATGTCAATGGGGTAGTCGCCCGAGCGCAAATTGGCATCGAGCGGCAAGGTGATTTCAAGCAGGTCCAGCGTCGGGTCGACCGTGGTGTTGAACCATGAGCCGTCGAAGCTGAAGTCGTAGTTGCCCAAGATGTCGGCACCGGCAGCAACGCCACGGTGATCGTTGATTTGGACGGTCAAGAGCGCATCCTGTCCACGGACTTGAGCCGATTCTTGCACTTGGAACGTCAACAAGCCACGCAGGAAATACGGTGCCCCTGAAGAGAGGTCAGCGTCGTCCGTGGCGGGCAAGGTGGAGGGGAAGAAGCGGAGACGGGTTTCGATTTCACCCGCCGCCACCATCAGGTTGGCCGGGAGTTGGAACGGAATGGCGAAGGTGCCGGTGACGCTGAGGTTGAAGACTTCCATCCATTCGTCGCCCGAATCATTGGCTCGAATGGCCAGCTGCAAGTCACCGGCCAACGCCGCGGGCGTGGTGCCGAGCGAGAGGGCACTGCCGTTCACCCATACGGTGTCGTTGAGCAGGAGAATGCTACCGTTGGTCAATGGACCCTCAATGGTGGCCGTCAAGTTGGGTGCATCGGTGACGTTGAGGACGATACTGGTCGTGGTCGGGTTGAGATGGAAGGTGGCCGGGGTTGCCCCGGGGACTGAGGTGTCCTGCCACCCGGAGAAGCCCATGATGGCCGATAGATTTCCTCGAGTCTCCGCTTCACTGAGGTTGAGCGTGATGCTCCACGAGCCGCTGGCATCGGTTTGGGTCGAAAAGTTCTGGGCGCCATCGACCGAAGAGGTGTAGGAGAGCCACACCGTTTGGTTGGGCATGTTGAAGATCTCGTCAACGGGTTGGTTGGCGAGCACCAAACGGCCTTCCAGCACGGTGGTGGCACCTGCACCGGCAATAGGTGCGTTGATCGCAAGCGGAGCGGTGTGGTTGAGCGTGGCGTTCTCGGTCAGGTTGACGAAACCGTCGAAGATGACCCCGTCATGAGCGACATAGCCAGACTGACGATGTTCGATGACGATGTTGTGCATGCCTGGAGCAGCAGGCGCACTCGGGAAGCCCGTGAGCGTGAAGGTTCCGTTGGCGTCCGTGATGTTTTCATCGAGGAGGATTTCTTGGGTAGCGCCAGCCCCAGGAACGAACTCGGCGTCAGCTGCGGGCGTCAGGTAAGAAAAGACCCGAATGTCTTGAATGGGCGTCCCGTTGGCCACGTAGCGGAGTTGTCCAGTGACGGTGATGGTGTCCGTCCCATCACGTGCTACCGTCATCGTGGAAATGGTTTGATTGACGATTTCGACCTCTTCAGCGGGTGGGCAGGGGTCGAAGGGAATCCAACCAAGATCGGTGTTGCCGTTGGCGCTGTTCTGTTGAAGACGAACCTCAGACCAAGTCGCAGCATCGGTGGAGTAGACAGCGTAGCCATCACCCGTCCACGTACCCCCGATGTAGCCGGTGACCTGGCGAGCGGGCAAACCTGCCAGCCGAGCCATCGTCACGAAGGCCGTGTTGAATTCACGGCAGGACCCTTCCTTGAGCGCTTCCAGCACGTTGAGCGTAACGTCAACAGGGCTGCTGGTTCCTGAGCCGTTGAAATTTCGCTTGAACTCGGTGGTGCTGTTCCCGTTGATGATGAAATCTTCCAGCGCCAACGCCGTGCTGTAGGCATCGGTGGCCCCCGAGTCGCTGATGACGCCGAAGGTGATGTTCCTCACATAGGAAAATTCGGAGGATGAATCGGTGAACTGAGGGTCGACCAGCAGTTCGTAGGGGAAGCCTTGACCGGGCACGGTGGTGGAAGCCAACGTTGCCCAATCAAAGTAGTACTCGGGTTGCTGGTAGACAACTTGGTCGACCGAGCCGTCAACGAGGTTCAGGATGTGGGTGTCGTTGGTTCGCGAAAGGTTGGCTGTCGGTTCAAAGTAAAACGAGACGTTGGAGTACCACGAAGGTGCTGGGACCTGCCCTGAAGTCAACGGTTGGGTGAATTGAACGTTCCATTCCACCGTGGAATTCGCAAAGGAGAGCGGGGCCAAGTGCGTGAGGTTGCTCACGGGGACGGTGAGCGTGGCCCCGGGATGGACGCTCTCGAGGTGAGCGTACGTGGTCCCGGTGTAGAAATCGTTGGTGATGGTGCGCCAGCGGTGGTCAAGGTTGAGGTCAACCGTTCCGGAGGTGTTGTTAGCGTAGAACACGATGCCCGTCGACATGATGTCGTCGGTGGGGTCGAACGGGTCAAAGGGCGCACCGGCGCAGTTCACGAACCAGAAGATGTCGGGGCATTCCAAGCCGTCGAGCATGCCGCCGCCGTCGGTGTCGGGGTTGGTCCAGTCGGTACCGGTTTGGTTTTCCACGGCATCAGGAATGCCATCGCCGTCAAAGTCGTCGGGTTGAATGTCATCAGAGGGATCGTTCTCCGGGTTGGTGCCGTCAAAGTATTCGCTGCGGTCGTCCACCCCACCCTGGTCGGTATCGTAAGCCGTCGAGGTGGTGACCCAGACGTCCTGTGAGCCGTTGGTGATGCCGATGTAAATCAGGTCGCACCCTGTTGTGTTCTCAAAGTAATTGTTCAATCCGTCCCCGTCATCATCGAGCAGGTTGGTGCACGGTTCGTTGGGGTCGGTGTTGTCTTGAATCTCGTCAAAGTCGTTGACACCATCGGCGTCGCTGTCAGCGATGCTCGGGTTGGAGAACCATCCGAAGGTGCCCAACAACTCTTGCCAGTCGGCCAAACCGTCGCCATCCGTGTCTTCGTAGTCGTCATCGCAGTAATTCTGCGTGGTTGTGATGGTCCCGGCGTTCACGGCGTCGGTGTGGCAGAATGAACCGTTACGGTTTGCCACATCCGTCGCTGTTCCCGATGGTGTGCTGGAAACGCCCTGGAGGACGTTGTTCACCACAGTGGCATAGGCGAAGGATTCCCATGTTCCCGATACGTTGTACCATCCCGTGCCGCCTCCTGGATTGAAACCAGAGCCATCCCCAACCTCGAGGCGGCTTCCGGGGAGCGATTGAACGAAGGTGGTTTCAAAATTCACCAGGGAATCACAGGGATCGGTTCCGTGGCTGATGTTACGCTCCTGCCCGTCGTTGATGCCACCGAAGTCCGTATCGGCCACGTTCCACAAGGTGCACGTCAGGTTCTCTTCCCAGTTCTGGATCCCATCCTGGTCCTCGTCTCCGGAATCCTCACGGCGAGTGGGGTCGGTTTCACCGGCATCCAGCACGCCGTTGAAGTTGGTGTCTTCCTCACCGTCGTCGAAAGCATCGCCGTCGGTGTTGTTGTTTCGTGGGTCGCTGGCTTGGGCGGGGTTGCCGTAAGCGCCGTTGACTTCCACACCGTCGCTGATGCCGTCGCTGTCGGTGTCCGACGAGGTGGGGTCGGTCAGCAGTGTCAGCGCTTCATAGGAGTCGTTGAGGCCATCACCATCGGTGTCCGCCCGCTGGGGGTCGGTTGAGGTAATGCCGTCCACTTCGGCGGTGTAGGTGGCGCATCCACCGGGTCCGATGCCTTGGACTGGGTCGCACGGCGAGGTGGTTTCGGTGACGATGCCGTCGGGACCGTTTCGGAAACAAGGCGAGGAACCGCACATCGTGGTCCAGGTCGGGTTGACGTATTCGAGGAGGTTGTTGAGGCCGTCCCCGTCGGGGTCACCGTTGGGGCCGTCGGCGTTGGAGGGTGAGGTTGCATTGAGGCCGTTGGCAGCTTCCCAACCGTCGGGCATGCCGTCGCCGTCGGTGTCCCAACCGGCGGGGTCTTCGTCAATGTCGCCGTCCCCGTCGTCATCGTCGGAGGCACAGTCAGCATCACCGTCATTGTCCGAGTCGGCTGCGTCGACGAAGCCGTCCTTGTCATCGTCAAAGCCGTTGGTGCAGATGTTGCCAACAGGGTCCTCATCGCAGAGGATGATCGAACCGGTGCCGTCAGAGCCAGAGGCGCCGCAAGCGGGTTGATTGAACTGCATGGCGTCTTCCTCGTTCCAGTCGTTCACGGGGATGGTGCCGTTCCACCACACACCGTTGTCGAGCACGGAGGCGGTGTTGGTGTTGTCCCAGCCAGAGGGCTGGAGGTAGAGGTATTCCTGAAGGTTGGACATCCCGTCACCGTCAGGGTCGGCCACGGCGCCGTCCATGCCGTTCGAGGACAACGGGTCGAGCCCGTATTTCCATTCCCAGCCGTCAGGCAGGCCGTCGTTGTCGGAGTCGGGGTCGTTGGGTTGAGTGTTCATGAGGTACTCCAAACCATAGGTTAGGCCGTCACCGTCTTGGTCGGAAGCGGCCTGAACGTCCACGGCCGTGTACTGAATCGCAGCCAGCGTTGACGTCACCATCAGCATGGTGAGCATCAGTGATTTGAGGGCCTTTTTGCGCTCTGCAAGTGCTGGTCGAATCGCGGCCGCCGTGGAATTCGAGCCTGTCAGCATGGGTCTCACGCGATTGGGTGCGTCTGATGCCTCATAAGGGAAATGGTACGCTGTTCATACAACGCTCAACTTGGATGGCCAACAACAGGCCATGAGACGATGGTTTGTGGATCACAAATCGTCGAGTTCTTCGAGGAGTTCAAGGTCGTCGTCCTCCTCATCTTGGGCGAGAACGGGAGCAGGCAAATCATCGTCCTCTTCGACCTCGTCGTACGCCACCGTTTCACCTCCGAGCTCAGGGAAATCGTCCTTGTCGTAGTCGGCTGGTGCGCGCCCACTTCGACCCCGGGCATAGAAGAGCAAAGCCACGATGAGCACGTAGAAGGCGATGGTCTGTGGCTCCGGGTTGATGAGTTCCTGGAAGAGGCAAGCAGCGCCGCTGCACTCCGTCATGTAGGGGAAGGAAAACTGCTGAACATACTCATCAGCAAAGGGCGTCTCGTTGTTCATGGGCGTGACCCGGAATTCAAACACCACTTCCTCGCTGTCTTTCAGGTCGTCGGGGGCGACCATGGTGACGCTGAAATCTTTGGAGGAGTAGGCAGGGAGGTTGATGATCAGGAAATCGCTGCCGAGTTGACTCGATGTGGCCCGAATGGCGCCGTCCCAGCCGTCGGGCTGGTCGAGGCGAATCACGACGTCAAGGGGGATGTTGTTTTGATTGCTGATGCGGTACTCGAGGTTCTTTTCCTCGCTGGGCGAGAACCGAGACTTCTCCGTCTTGTCCGTGATTTCCAGTCGTTGTGGAATGACTTCTTCGCGGATGACAACCTTCACGGGGAGGTCGAAGTATCGAGCGTCGTCGATTTCCACCCCTTCCTCGATGATGCGGGTGTAAACCGTGTGCTCACCGGCCTCAACCTGCCCTCGAAGGGTGATTTCAAGTTTCATGTCGACGTACTCGTCGGGCGCCAGGTTCACCGCCACGAGGTTGGCATTACTGCCGTTAGAAATGGTGTAGTCCCATGCAGTGTACTTCGGGTTGTTGTCGGCGTTTTGCTCAACATCTCGGGGATTGACAATCTTCCACGTCGTTGAGCCCGAACCTGTGTCGCTGGAGTCGGTGATTCTGAGGTTGAAGAACACCGTAGCGTCGCCTGTCACAGGGCCAACCTGGCCCAAAGGATTGTCTTCGCCGGTCCCGTCGCTGTCCGAGATGACCTCAACCAAAATGCCGAAGGTTCGGTGAACGGTGAAGGAAACGTCCGTGCGGAGTTCTGAATCCTCTTTGCTCGTGACGGACAACTGGAACAAGCCAATGTCAACGCCGTCTCGGTCGGCTGGTGGGTACACCTCCATGCGGATGGTCAGGATTTGCGTGGAGCCGATGTCGGGCGTCAGCGAGTAGATGCCTTCCTCCGTGAGTTCAAGCCCCGTGTCGTTGTCATAAAACCGGTACTGCCAGTCGTCGGGTTGTTCGAGCACACGGATCTTGAACGAGTCTGTCTGGAAGCCCGTGTTGAACACGTCGAGGTAGAAATCGCCCACCTCGTCGGCATCAACGTAGTGAGACAGGGTCTCGTCGTAGGCTTCAGGGCGTGTTGAGTCGGCAATCTGCTTCTGATGTTCATCGTCTTCGTAGACGAAGAGACGAGGCGGTGCAAAGACGTCTACTTCCTCGAAGTCAAGGGTGATGGTCCGAATAGCCACTTCCTCGTCTTGACCCTGGCTGTTGACAGCGTAGACACGGGCTTCGATTTCAAGCGAATCCGGCGCACTGTCCAAATTGCCTTCAGGCACCTCAAGTTGCAGTTCTGGTATGACCGAGGAACCACCGCCGTTGAGGGTGTAGGTGCTGCTTGGAGCGCTCCATTGCGGGTCGGACCAGGTGGATGGAAGGTTGGTTTCGAGGTCAAACACGACGTCAATGCTGCTGGAAGACGACCCCGTGTGCTCGACGAGGAATTCCACCTGAACCACGGCACCGGGTGCGAACAAGACCGTGTCGGGTTGGTTGGACGGTAGCGAGAGGTAGATGTCGTTCTCAAGCATGGTGATGCCAGGGTGCTCAAAAATCACCGAGTGGCCCTGGACGTCCTCCACCTCAAGGCGAATGGGGTAATCACCTGCGGCGATGCCCGCCTCGTACGTGTAGGTGAAGTTGCCCACCAAACCGTTGTTGTCGAGTTTGAAGTCATCATCATCGAAGTTCTTCTCAAACACGGCGTTAGCTCCGTTGGGCGTGTCCATCACGAGGTTGACTTCTTCGATGTCCTCTCGGCCAAAGGCGTCTCGTACTTCAACCGAGAATTGCATCTCGCGGAAGGAAGGGCGGTGGTTGGGCGACCATTCGAATTTCTGTGCGTCGTTCCAGTTGCAGCCGTAGACTTCGTTGCAACTGTGGACTCGGACGCTGGAGCCCGAGAGGGCGTTGGTCATGATTTGGAGACGGGAGTACCCACCAGAACTTTCCATCTTTCCAAAGGCGATGTCCACCGCACAGTCGGACTGACCAAAGCCGCCGGTGTTACCTTCGCACGTGGCCTGAGCGTCAATGCGGATTTTGAGTTGCTTCCCCTTGGCCACCATGAAACCGTTGGCGCCGACATCAAACTCCACTTCGATGACACTCCACGAACAGCCACCACCCAGAGGATTGGGTGAGCATGGGTCCTCCAGTTGTCGGTTTTCGGACGTGATTTGCGTATCACCGGATTTGAGGGAGAAGGTGACGTCAGCGGTGGAGCCCTCAGCGCCACGGAATTGGATGTAGGCAGAGAGACGGGCCGTGTTGGAAGCACCGCTTCCGTTGATGTAGAGATCACTGATCATTTCGGCGCTGCGGAATTCCAACCCGTCAATGGCGCTGCCCTCTTCTTGCCCACCGTTGGGCTCAATGGTGGTGATGGACCCTTGTCCGCCCGTTTCGGAGGTGGCGGCATCAAGGTAGAGTTCGTAGGTCTGCTCAGGGACAGAGACAGGCGCCACAACACGAACGTCTTCAAGGGCTTCAACCGATGAACTGAGCGGCGAAGCAGGGGCCATGGCACCAAGGATGGAGAAGATGAAAAGGGTCACAAGTGCAAC
The DNA here is from genome assembly GCA_964228815.1 of Candidatus Poseidoniaceae archaeon. Classification (GTDB taxonomy): domain Archaea; phylum Thermoplasmatota; class Poseidoniia; order Poseidoniales; family Poseidoniaceae; genus Poseidonia. Next base: position 15,064 of record CAXRAL010000084.1, on the reverse strand, counting down.
TGCGACCGTGCGGTTGCCCGATTCGGATTGCCTGAACAGCATCAAGTCCACCGTATCGCCGTGGTGCAGGGGGTGTTAAACGGTTTTGTATGGTTTGTGCGACAAACATCCCATCCTGCCTTGGGCTCAGCCTTGCGAATGTGGTGCAGGGGGTGGGATCCGAACCCACGAACTCATACGAGACCGGATCTTAAGCCCGGCGCCTTTGACCAACTCAGCCACCCCTGCGTGGAGCAAACACGCTTCGCTGACCCACTTCAAAGCATCTCTTCACTCATTCAGGGTCCAGCCGCCATCGACGTGGAGAACGTTGCCCGTGATGGTGCCGTTGGTCAAGAGGAAGTGCACGCCGGACGCGATGTCGTCGGCTGCACCCGACCGGCCAAGGGGAACCTTCTCGAGCACGCTGGCGAAGTGTTCAGCCTCCCATTCAGCCGCCATGATGGCACCGGGAGCCAAACAGTTGACACGAACCCGACCGGCCAGTTCACCGGCGAGGTTGAGCATGAGTTGCCGAAGGCCGGCCTTGCTGGCGGTGTAGTGGGCTAATCCCTCCCAGGCCCGCCCCCACGACGTGTCGACGATGGCGATCACCGAGCCGCTGCCTCGCTCCACGTCAGCGAGCAACGACTGGGTCAACACGAAGGGCGCCTCCATGTGCAAGCGATTGAGCGAACGGAAGGTTACCAAACTCACATCTTCAAACGCTGCTTGGCTATAGAAGGAGGCATTGTGAACCAAACCGAACAAACCGTTGGCCTTGACCAAGGGGTGGGCTTTGACGCTGGTGATAAGGGCGTCAACCTCTGCGTCTACCGTCAGGTCGCCCTGCATGATGGTGCCCCGAACCTCCCCGTTTCGCTGCGTAGCATCATCGATAAGCTGCTTGGCTGCATCAACCGAGGAACGAACATGGACCAGCACGTGGATGCCCTCGTCCATCAATCGGGCGGCGGTGGCAGCTCCCAGCCGCTGACCAGCCCCGGTGATGAGCACCACGCGTTCCTTCACAGCCCGACCAGCGCCGACCAATTCATGAAGCCTCGTATGACGGTCATGGCCAAGGTTGGCAATCACGCCGCCCACACACCTTTTTGACATCCACCAACTGCGAAGGCCTGCAAGGGGAGGACCATGACAGGTAAACAACTCCCCATGGCCGCCTCAAGCCCGGCGCCTGCACCAAAACGCCGCCTGCCAGAATGGTTCCGGACCAGCCTGCCAAGCGGTGCTCAACAAGCGGTGTTCAACAGCACGAAAGCCGCCGTGAAGGACAACATGCTCCACACCGTTTGCGAAGAGGCCCGTTGCCCCAACATCCACGAATGCTGGGCCAGCGGCGATGCGACTTTCATGATCGCAGGCCAGGAATGCACCCGTGGTTGCCGATTTTGCGCTGTGGGCACCATCAAGCGCCCGCCACCCCTTGACCCAGAAGAACCGTCCCACCTCGCCCAAGCCGTGGCGTCGATGAACCTGCGCCACGCCGTCATCACGGTGGTCAACCGCGACGACCTTCCCGACAGCGGGGCCGACCACTACAAGCAGTGCATCGACGCCGTCGCTCAAACCTGCCCAGAAGTCACCCTCGAACTGCTCTGTTCCGACCTCGCAGGCGACCTTGACGCCTTGGCCCATCTGCTCGAGCAAAGTCCTTTGTCAGTGTTTGCTCACAACGTCGAATGCGTCCCTCGTCTTGACGCCACGGTCAGGGATGCACGGGCTTCCTTCGCTCAATCGATTTCCATCCTCCGGGAAGCCAAGAAACTCCGCCCCGACATCATCACAAAATCCTCGTTGATGGTGGGCGTCGGTGAAACCGACGAGGAAATTGACGAAGCGCTTGGGCTTCTGCGCGAGGCTGGCGTGGATTTGGTCACCATCGGCCAGTACCTCGCTCCCTCCAAGAAGCACCTCGCCGTTGACCGCTTCCCCGAACCGGAACGCTACGACGAGTGGGCACAGACCGCCATGGACCTCGGCTTCGCTGGTGTGGCCAGCGGCCCGCTCGTTCGTTCCTCCTACAAAGCCGGCCTTTTGGTCCGAAAAACACGCGACCCTAACAACGACGAAACCATGCTCGGCGCCTACGTCCGGGTGGCACAGGCCAAGACACCCGCACCGACACCACTTAAGACGGACGAGCCCTGAGGTGAAACGATGACGGAGCGAAGCACGGTTACCACCTCGCCATACACCATCGGTGTCGCCCCGTTCCGCCCCGGAGACGAGCCCTCTTTCGGAGGTGCCTTCGTCGAGCAACCGGGGGATTTGAAGCGCCCCGACCCGGCCACCTGCAGCGCAGAAGACACGGCCCCTCATGCCAAGGGATTGATCCGTGTGCTCAACGACGAAGGGGAAGCCATCGGTGAATGGGACCCTCAACTCGATGCCGCCACCCTTATCCAAGGGCTGGAGTACATGATGCGCCTTCGAATCTTTGACGACCGCATGATCAAAATGCAGCGGACCGGCAAACTCTCGTTCTACATGCGCTCCTTCGGCGAAGAAGCCGTCGCCATTGCCCAAACCATGGCACTTGAGGAGCAGGACTGGTTGTTTCCCTCCTACCGCCAACCCGGTGCACAGTTCGTCCGTGGACGCGACATGGTCAGCATGATTTGCCACTGCATTGGCAACACCGAAGACAACGTCCGTGGGCGCCAAATGCCGGTCCACTACACCTGGCGGGAAGGCCGATTCATCTCCATTTCCTCCCCGGTGGGCACGCAATTCTCCCAGGCCGTCGGCGTTGCCATGGCCAGCGCCTACAAAGGCGATGACGAAGTGTGCATTTCCTGGCTTGGTGATGGAACGTCCGCTCAAGGCGACTATCACTACGCCCTCAATTTCGCTTCGACCTTCAAGCCCCCTGTCATCCTGAACGTGGTGAACAACCAGTGGGCCATTTCCACGCACGTTTCCCTCGCCACCGGCGGACGCACCTTTGCCGAGCGTGGCCTTGCTTACGACATCCCGTCCTTCCGCGTCGACGGCAACGATTTCCTCGCTCTCTACAGCGTGACCAAGTGGGCTCGTGAGCGTGCTTCGGCCGGGCTTGGCCCCACGCACATTGAGGTCTACACCTACCGCGCCGGTGCTCACTCCTCCTCCGACGACCCGTCGGCCTACCGCCCGGGCAACGAATTCGAATGCTGGCCCGGCGGCGACCCCGTCGAGCGACTCCGAGAACATCTGATGAAGATCGGTGAGTGGGACGAGGAGAAGGACAAGGCACTGGCCGAGAAGATCGACAACGATGTCATGACGGCCTACAAAGAAGCCTGCGAGTTCGGCGACTTGGCCTCTGGGCCTTACCCGCCGGCCTCGACCATCTTTACCGAAGTCTACGAAACCGTGCCCTGGCACATTCAAGAGCAGCGAGAGGAGCTCGGCAAGTGAGGTGAGAACATGGCGAAAATGAACATGATTGCTGCCCTCAACTCCGCCCTCGCCCACCAACTTGAGCGAGACCCCAATGTCGTCATTTTTGGCGAAGACGTCGGCTACTTCGGCGGCGTGTTCCGTGTGACAGCCGGCCTGCAGGAGAAGTTTGGACCCCACCGTGTCTTTGATTCGCCGCTGGCCGAGGGTGGCATCGCCGCCATCGCCATGGGCATGGGACTCAACGGCCTCCGCCCCGTGGCAGAGATTCAGTTTGCCGACTACATTTTCCCGGCTTACGACCAAATCGTCAACGAGATCGCCAAATTACGACACCGTTCCGGTGGCGAATTCTCGACGCCGGTCACCTTCCGCACACCTGCAGGCGGCGGCATCAAAGGCGGCCACCATCACTCGCAATCCCCTGAATCGCAATTCACCCACACCCCCGGCCTGAAGGTGGTCTACTGTTCCAACCCTCGCAACGCCAAGGGCTTGTTGACCAGCGCCATCGAATCCAACGACCCGGTCATTTTCTTCGAGCCCAAGCGGTGTTACCGTGGACCGTTCTACGGCGACCCGCACAACGTGCCGACGTGGAACAACCATCCCGACGGCGAAGTCCCGGAGGACTACTACGCCATTCCGCTCGAAGAAGCCAACATCGTCCGAGAAGGTTCAGCCTGCACCGTGATCGCTTGGGGCGCCATGGTTCACGTGTGTGAGCAAGCCATCAAGGATTCAGGCGTGGACTGCGAACTCATCGACCTCCAAACCCTCGTTCCGTGGGACCGCGACACGGTCGTAAACTCCGTGAAGAAAACGGGGCGGGTCGTCATCGTTCACGAGGCGCCCAAGACCAGCGGATTCGGTGCCGAGATGAGCGCCTCCATCCAAGAGCGCTGTTTCTACCACCTTGAAGCCCCCATTCAGCGAGTCACCGGTTGGGACACACCCTTCCCGCACACCACCGAATGGGATTACTTGCCCAGTCCATCTCGCATCGCAGAAGCCATACAAAAAACACAGGAGGAATGAACATGGGAAAATTTGAGTTTAAGCTGCCCGACATCGGCGAAGGTGTCGTTGAAGGTGAGATCGTTGAATGGATGGTCGCCGTTGGTGATACCGTCAAAGAAGACGACCCGATTCTCTCCGTGATGACCGACAAAGCTACCGTGGAAATCCCTGCACCTTGCGACGGCACCGTGGCCAACATTGTCGGTGAAGCCGGCGACATTCTGCCCGTTGGTGGCGTCTGCATCGTGTTCGACGTTGACGGCGAAGGCAACGCTTCTGAAGCCTCCGAACCCGTGGCCGAGGAAGCCCCCGCCGTTGAGGAGAAGGCAGAACCCGTCGTGGAAGAAAAGGCACCCGAGCCCGCACCAGCGCCGGCTCCCGCTGCCGCCGCACCGGTGGCCCGTGCCGCCGGCACCAAGGCCCTCGCCTCGCCGGCTGTCCGTCAGCGAGCCCGTGCTGCCAACATCGACCTTCAGCTGGTCGCCGGCTCCGGCCCAGCAGGACGCATCAGCCACGCTGACCTCGACCGACACATCGCCGGCGGCGCTGCATCAGCAACACCATCGATGCCCATGGGCGGGGTGGCCAAGGTGGCCCGAAATGGCACCGAGGACATCAAGGTCATCGGCCTGCGACGCAAGATTGCAGACGGCATGATGTCATCCTACAGCACCATCCCTCACTTCTCCTACTTCGAAGAGGTCGACGTGACCGAACTGGAATCCCTGCGCCAACACCTCAACGCTACTCGCCCCGAGGGTGCGCCCAAGTTGACCTACCTGCCGTTCATCATGCAAGCCCTCGTGAAGGCGCTCGCTCAGCGACCCGAGTGCAACGCCCTCTATGACGACGAAGCTGGTGTGGTCACCCGCCACGAAGCCATCAACCTCGGCATCGCTACCCAAACCGACCGCGGCCTCTACGTCCCGGTGGTCAAGCACGTGGAAGCCATGGACATCTGGCAGTCCGCTGCCGAGATGGGACGTGTCACCCAAGCCACCCGCGACGGCAAGGCCGGCGTGGACGACTTGACTGGCTCCACCTTTACCATCACGAGCCTTGGTCGCCTTGGCGGTCTCGGTGCGACCCCCATCATCAACAAGCCCGAAGTCGGCATCCTCGGCGTTCACAATGCCAAAGACCGAGCCGTGGTGAAGGACGGACACGTTGTGGTTCGCCGCATCATGAACCTCTCCTCGTCGTGGGACCACCGAGTGGTCGACGGCCACGACGGTGCCAGTTTGGTTCAGTTGGTGAAGTCCTACCTCGAGCACCCTGCCACCATTTTCATGTGAGGTGCGAGCAATGAAGACAAAGCAATGCCAAGTTCTCGTTGTCGGCGCAGGCCCCGGTGGCTACGTCGCTGCCATCCGTGCCGCTCAACTCGGCCTGAAGACCATCATCGTCGAGGGCGAACGTGCCGGTGGCACCTGTTTGATTCGCGGCTGTATCCCCAGCAAAGCTCTCATTCACGCTGCCCACACCTTCCACAACCTGGCCAAGCACGCCAGCAAGGACGGCCACATGGGCATCTCCATCCCCGGACCGGCTGAACTCGACATGAGCAACTTGGTCGGTTGGAAAGAAGGCATCGTTGACCGTTTGAACAAAGGCGTTGAGGCGCTCTTGAAGAACGCCGGTGCTGAACTTGTGAGCGGCTGGGCGGTGTTCCAGGACGCCAAGACCGTCAAGATCGGTGAAGGCAAGGACGCCACCCTCATTCAGGCCGAGCACGTCATCATGGCCCAAGGCTCCGTGCCCATCGAACTCCCGTTCATGCCCTTCAGCGACCACGTGCTCTCCTCTCGAGAAGCCCTGTCCCTCGAAGACCTACCCGACCACGTGGTCGTCGTTGGTGGCGGCTACATCGGGCTTGAACTCGGCATCACCTTCCGCATGCTCGGCTCCGAAGTCACCGTCGTGGAAGCCATGGACTCGGTCCTGCCGCTCTTTGACAAGGAACTGCGACGCCCGCTCGAACTCTTCCTCAAGAAGAACAAGATCACCGTCCACACGGGCGTGTTCGCCAAGGGCGTTGAAGACGCCAAAGGCGGCAAGGTGCAACTCAACTTCATTGACAAGAACGAGAAGGACGAGAAGAAGATGCAACACGTCACCGCCGACAAGGTGCTGGTCACGGTGGGCCGAAAGCCTGCATCAACGGGCCTGGAAGCCACCGGTGTCGCCATGGACGAGCGTGGCTTCGTCAAGGTCAACGAGCGCTGTGAGACGAACATGAAGGGCGTCTACGCCATTGGCGACCTCTGTGATTCCGGAGAGATGCTCGCTCACGTCGCTTCCTTCCAGGGTGAAATGGTCGCCGAACTCATCGCCGGCCACAAGCGCGCCTACGACCCGGTCGCTGTCCCCGCCATCGTCTTCACCGAACCCGAAATCGTCTCGGTTGGCCTCTCACCCGACCAAGCCAAGGAAGCCGGTCACCCCGTCATCACGGGCAAGTTCCCGCTGGCCGCCAACGGCCGCTCGCTTACCCAAGAAGCTGAGAAAACCGGCGGCTTCGTCCGTGTGGTGGCTCGTGAAGACGACCACCGCATCCTCGGCATTCAGGGCGTCGGCACGCACATCAGCGAACTGGTCGGCGAATGGACGCTTGCCCTCGAGATGGGCGCCGTCCTCGAGGACATCGCACACACGATTCACGCTCACCCAACGATGACCGAGATGACCCACGAGGGTGTGCTCGATACCCTCGGACATGCCATCCACAAGATGTGAGCCTTACTGCTCACCGGACATGTCATCTTTACTGTACTGCCCAATAAAATCCCAAACCACGCGTGTGGACTGGACCAAACCTTTGGTGCCTTGAAATACCGGAGAAGTACCCCCGTCCAACGGGTCATTTGCATACGGATTGTGCTGGGCTGCGTAGATTGTCATGAGGCGAATCTGCGCATCGTTTTCACACGAATTAAAGCCGACGATGGCGTACAGGGCATTCGTCTCAAACGTTTCCAAACCTCCCGTGCAGCCGTTGTACTCCGACCATTCGTAGATGTTCTCAATGGCTCCGGTATCGTAGGCTTCGGGCTCGGTCCACAAGTCAGGATTGAACGGAACACTCAACGCTGTTGATTCGTAGAGGACCACTTGGTCGAGGAAGCCATGAACTTCCATGATGGGAATGGGTGAATAATCGCTTACCGGGTCAGTGAGGAAGTACATCGACATGCAACCCACCGCAGCAAACACATCGCTGGAAGTCATGGCTAAGCGTTGCGACATCGCGCAACCGTTGGACCACCCAGAAGCGTAGATGCGATCGACGTCAATGGCATGAAGGTCAACAACAACCTCAACCATCGATTCGATGAAACCAACGTCATCCACACCTTCTGTGGCGGATTCAGCACAGCACCATCCTGCGTTCCAGGCCTGATTCGTCCTCCCGTCCATTTCGTTGTAGTATCCAACACCGTCGGGATACACGACGATGGCACCCTCCTCGTCTGCGATTTCATTGAAGGCTGAAAAATGGCGTTGTTCCACCGAGGTTGAAGCAAAACCGTGCATGTCAACGATGAGGGGAACCGGGATTTCTGGATCCAAATTATCGGGGACATGGGTGATCCAGCACCTGTCCCTTTCTTCGTGAACGATGCAGGTGTAATCACCATCGATGAAGAAGGAGGGGGCGTCTCCAGAGGGCATTTCCGATTCATTTGATGAAGTCGATGACGACGGGGCCGAGAGGCAACCGCTCATGGTCATCGTGAACATGAGCACGGAGCACATGACCGCAGGCAGTGCTCGCATGATAACCCATGGGAGGCATCTTCCATAATCCCTACGGCGACGGGCCGAATGAACAACAACCGAAGCACATCATTCCTCTTCAACATCGTTCGCCATCATCACGGCGACCGGGCGAGTACGCTCGTTTTCATCGAGGATGAGGCGAATCATGATGATCATCGGTGCGCCGATGATGGCGCCTGCGATGCCCCACACCTGCGAAAACAGCATGACGGTACGCAACAACACGAGCGGTGAGATGCCGATTTTAGCGCCTGAAAGGTTGGGTTCCACCAACGAGCCAAACACTTGCTGGTTGCCAATGAGCAAGGCGAGCATGAACACTGCGGTCAGCGGCTCCATCATGATGAAGCCGATGAGGACCGGCGGGATGGTGGCGAAAAGGGCGCCCAAAATGGGAATGAAATCAAGCAAGAAACACAAGACACCGAACAAGAACCAGCCGGGGATGTTGAACCCGACCGGCGAGAGGATGATGGTCATCACAATCGCCTGGCCGCCGCTGCAGGTGACTTTGGACACCACGTAGGCGCTGATGGATTCGGTTGAATCTCGCACGATGTTGCCGGCGCGTCCGGTGGAGGCAGGGAAAGCCGCCCGAAACCGTTTGGCGATGGTGTGCTCCTCAAGGATGATGAACAGCAGGAAAATAAGGACGGTGACCATGGTGCCGACGAACGCCCCGAGTGAACCCAGAATGGCCAGCACGAAGGTCTCGATGTTGCTGGGCGAAGCCAAGACCTCCACCCATGTTGAGTCGGAGAAGATGATTTCCAAACCGTAGAGGTCGGACGCAGCGTACTTGGCCCGCTTTTCCTCCAGCGCTGCGGTGATTTCAGGCACGTCCTCAACGAACAGAGACAGTTGTTCGTACAGGAAGATGGAAAGGAAATACATCGTGATGATGAAGGTGAGAATCACGGTTCCATAGGAAACAAAGCGGTTGCCAACCTTGGCGTGGATGTACTGTTCGGGCGGTTTGATCAGAAAGTAAAGGAGCACCGCCATGGCCAGCGGCATCAAAATCGGCTTCAGGTGAACCAGCCCAAGGTAGACCACCACACCAACGATGGCCACGCTCGCCGCCGTGGTTCGCTTGGAATCAATGCCAATCTTTGCGTTCACGTCCATGGCCCCCACCTTGGTCAATGTGCATCTAAGGTTTCCTCCGATTCCACTGACGGACGTGCCATTCACCAAGTCGCGACCTGATACGGAAGAATCGTCCTGAAGACCAGCGAGTGATTGCTTCACCCTTTGCTGTCGGAGTCTCAGCTACCGCACATCAGACAGTCGTCGGGAGTGTCAAGGCTGCATGCAATGGCTTCGAGGCTGTCGGCGTCGTCGGCTCGCTCGGCGAGACCGCCCACGGTTTGGTCCTCCTTCGTGGAAGCCTCAACCGTGAACTGGATGGCGTCGGCAGCGGCCTTGGTTCGCAGGTAGTACATGCCCGTCTTGAGACCCTGCTTCCAGCCGTAGAAGTGCATCGAGGTGACCTTGGCGGGGTTGGCGTCCACCATGTGGATGTTGAGCGATTGGCTCTGGTCGATGTAGGCGCCTCGGTCGGCGGCCATGTCGAGCACGTGGCGCTGCTTGATCTCCCAGGTGGTCTTGTAGAGGTCTCGGATGTATTCGGGGATGCGCTGAATGGCCTGAATGGAACCCTTGTGCCGCAGGATGTCGTCCTTCATCTCGAGGCTCCACATGTCCTCTGCAATGAGGTCGCGGACGAGGTGCTTGTTCAGCACGACGAACTCACCCGAAAGGGTGCGGCGGACGTAGAGGTTCGAGGTGAAGGCCTCGAAACACTCGTTGTTGCCCAAGATTTGGGAGGTCGAAGCAGTTGGCATGGGAGCGAGCAAGAGCGAGTTGCGCATGCCCTTGTCCATGATTTCAGCCTTGAGCGAATCCCAATCCCAGCGACCGCTGTGCTCGTTCATGCCCCAGAGGTCAAACTGCAGCAGCCCTTCGCTGGCCGGTGAGCCCTCGAAGGTGGAGTAGGCGCCTTCGGCGATGGCTGCATCCTTGGAAGCGGTGCAGGCGGCGAAGTAGATGGTCTCGAAGATCTCCTTGTTGAGAGCACGGGCGGCCGGGCTCTCGAAGGGGAGCTTGAGCATGGCAAAGACGTCGGCCAAGCCCTGGACGCCAAGCCCGATGGGGCGGTGGCGCATGTTGGAGTTGCGAGCCTCTTCCACGGGGTAGTAGTTCACGTCGATGACGCGGTTCAAGTTGCCCGTGGCGTGGTAGGTGACGTCGTAGAGGAGTTGGTGGTCGAACACACCGTCGCTCATGTTGACGAACTTAGGCAGAGCGATGGAGGCCAGGTTGCAGACGGCCACTTCGTCCTTGGCGGTGTACTCCATGATCTCCGTGCAGAGGTTGGAGGAACGGATGGTCCCGAGGTTCTTCTGGTTGGACTTCTCGTTGGCGGCGTCCTTGTAAAGCATGTAGGGCGTACCGGTTTCGATCTGGGCTTCGACAATCTTGTCCCAGACCACACGAGCAGGCACCGTCTCGCGGGCCATGCCTCGACGTTCGTAGTCTTCGTACATGGCCTTGAATTCAGCACCGTAGACATCCTGGAGACCAGGGCACTCGTTGGGGCAGAAGAACGACCAGTCGCCGTTGTCTTCCACGCGCTGCATGAACAAGTCAGGCGTCCACATGGCGTAGAAGAGGTCGCGAGCACGCATCTCTTCCTTGCCGTGGTTCTTCTTGAGGTCGAGGAATTGAAGGATGTCAGGGTGCCAAGGTTCGAGGTAAACAGCGATGGAACCTTTGCGCTTGCCACCGCCCTGGTCGACGTAGCGAGCGGTGTCGTTGAAGACACGAAGCATGGGGACGATGCCGTTGGAGGTGCCGTTGGTCCCCTTGATGTAGGAACCCTTTGAGCGGACGTGGTGGATGGAAAGACCGATGCCACCGGCCGACTTGGAAATCAAAGCGCACTGCTTCAGGGTGTCGTAGATACCGTCGAGGGAATCGTCCTGCATGGTGAGCAGGAAACACGAGGACATCTGCGGCATGGGGGTGCCGGAGTTGAACAACGTGGGGGTAGCGTGGGTGAAGTAGCCCTGGCTCATCAAGTCGTAAGTGTGGAGGGCTTTCTCGAGGTTGGTGTGGTGAATACCCACGGCCACACGCATCAGCATGTGCTGGGGGCGCTCGGCCACTTCGCCATTGAGCTTGAGCAGGTAGGAGCGCTCAAGGGTCTTGAAGCCGAAGTAGTCGTAGTTGTGGTCTCGGCTGTAGTCAATGTGGTTGTTGAGCAGGTCAGCGTTGGCCATGATGATCTCGTACACCTCCGCAGAGATGAGCGGGGCGTGCTTGTTGGACTCGGGGTCAATGTACTCGCGAAGGTCGGTGATGACGTCCGTGAAGGTGGTCTTGGTGGATCGGTGGAGATCGTCCACGCAAATGCGAGCGGCCAGACGGCTGTAGTCGGGGTGGTGGGAGGCCAGGGAAGCAGCGGTCTCAGCGGCGAGCTGGTCGAGTTCGCGGGTGGTCACACCGTCGTACAGGCCTTCAATGGTCAACTTGGTAACGTGACCCGGGTCAACCCACGTGGGGTCAAGGCCTTCAGCCAATTTTACCAATTTCTCATGGATGGCGTCAAACCGCACATCCTCTCGCTCGCCCTTTCGGTTAACAACTTGCATAGCCATAATTCATTCCTCCTCCGATGTTCATTTGAGTGCGTGATATCTTTCTTTGTCCGCGTACGGTTCAAAAGTCTTCGTCCACAGAAAATCGCTGTTGGACACTTCCAAGGGAGGCGCTGTCCATGACACCGGCCTTCTGGTATTCAGCGACGCGCTTCTCGAAGAAGTTGGTCTTGCCCTGCATGGAGATCATCTCCATCCACGGGAACGGATTGCCAACGTTGTAGATCTTGGAGCAGTTCAACTGGGTCAAGAGACGGTCGGCAACGAACTGAATGTACTGCGTCATGAGGTCAGCGTTCATGCCGATGAGGTTCACGGGCAGCGCCTTGGTGACGAATTCGATCTCGATGTCCACGGCTTCAGCGATGATGCGGCGGATAACGTTCTCACCAGCACCACGAAGGAGCTTGTTGTGGAGCAAACAGGCGAAGTCACAGTGGAGGCCTTCATCACGAGAAATAAGTTCGTTGGAGAAGGTCAAACCGGGCATCAAGCCTCGCTTCTTGAGCCAGAAGATGGCACAGAACGAGCCGGAGAAGAAGATGCCTTCCACGGCAGCGAAAGCCACGAGGCGCTCGGCGAAGGAACCTCGCTTTCGAGAGAGCCACTTCATGGCCCAGTCGCCCTTCTTCTGGACCGAGGGGACGGTCTCGAGGGCCTTGAACAAGTGGTCCTTCTCCTTCTCGTCGTCGATGTAGGTGTCGATGAGCAGGGAGTAGGTTTCAGCGTGGATGTTCTCCATCATGATTTGGAACCCATAGAAGGCACGGGCTTCTGGCCAGCACACTTCGTTGGAGAAGTTCATGACAAGGTTCTCGTTGACAATACCGTCGCTAGCAGCGAAGAACGCCAAGATGTGCTTGATGAAGTGCTTCTCATCCTTGTTGAGGTTCTTCCAGTCCTTGAGGTCCTCGGCCAGGTCGATCTCTTCAGCGATCCAGAACGATGCTTGCTCTTGCTTGTACATGGCCCAGATGTCATCGTGTTCGATGGGGAACAAAACGAAACGGTCAAGGTTCTCTTGAAGCATGGGTTCAACGTGCTCCTGCGTCAAGTCAATGTTGAGGCCGTCGTCCTTGCTGTGCTCAATAACCATACTCATACCCTCCGTGAATTACAGACGCGCTGGAATTTCTCCTCCATCGTAGGACGCCTATAATCTATCCCCCCTCGGCGAGATTAAACTGAACGGTTTTTGGAGCGTTTGAGGGCACTCACGCATGGACGCAGTACAACGGTTTAAGTCTGAGAACGCCGATGTTATTTTTTTGTTCAGAATTGCATTTTTCATATCAAAATCACCTTCTTTTCCACTGGAACCGAATGTCGGTGAAATCTTACATTATCCCAACAGTCAAAAAGGGCTGTATGATGAGTGGTTCCATGGACCGGATTTCGCTTGAAATTCCATTTGCCCGGCTTGACGAACGCGCCGTGCTCCCGACCCAAGGATCTGCCCAAGCGGCGGGTTGGGACCTCTATGCCATCGAGGAGACGATTGTCCCCAAAGGGAAGAGCGTCCTGATTTCCACGGGATGGGCGGCGGCCATTCCCGAAGGCTGGGAGGGCCAAATCCGCTGCCGTTCATCCCTCGGAAAAAAGGGCATGATCATGCCCAATGGATTGGGCACCATTGATTCGGACTACCGAGGCGAGCTCAAGGTCCTGGCCACGTGGATCGGCGAAGGTGACTCGTTCACCGTGGCAGCCGGCGAGCGCGTGGCCCAACTCTTGTTCGCCCCCGTACCTCTTGTGACCCTTAGAGAGACCACCATGGAAGGACTAGACCAAACTGACCGGGGCGAGGGCGGTTTTGGTTCGTCGGGCAAGTTCTGAGGACGTGGTGGAATGTTGGACGTTCGCATCCTCGGCGAAGTTCCATATGAGGAAGCGCAGACGCTCATGAAAGAACTGCAACACCAGCGCATTGAGGGAACCATCCCCGATACGTTGCTCATTTTGTCACATCCCGAAGTGGTCACCGTCGGACCCCGTGCCCGCAACGATGGCGTTCGGCCTCCGCTCGACTACACAACCGTGGCCGTCGACCGAGGCGGCGGCCTGACCTGGCACGGCCCCGGCCAAGTGGTGGGCTACCCCATTGTGAAGTGGGGTGAACGCGATGGAGAGACCTCCGTGGCCGACATCATTCACATCATCGAGGGCTGGCTGATTGAATCACTGGCGACGTTCGGCGTAGAGGGCGAGCGGGACGAACGCATGCAGGGCGTTTGGGTCGACGGTCGCAAAGTCTGCAGCATCGGCCTCTCGTTTCTGCGCTGGGTCTCACGCCACGGGTTCTCCGTCAACCTCAACACGCCAGCAGGCCGAGTGGAAGGCGTGGCTGGGTGCGGCCTTGCAGCCGACACCACGACCTCGCTGGCCCAACTCGGCTACGATGTCAGTTCGGATTCATTCATCGAGGCCCTTGTCCCCGTTGTCCAAGCCACCCTCACCGACTGAAAGCGAAGGCGGTCGGCTCGACCAAATCGCCCACGTACCCGTCGCACTGGCCACCAGCCGCTCGCCCACCTTGACCTCGCCGGCCAGGTGCGCCACGTTTTTTCCACGTCGCACAACGCGCCCTTCCGCCACCATGCGTTCACCGGGACGAGCGGCTGCGAGGAAACTCGTGGAGAGTTGCGCCGTTGCACACCACTCTTCCACCTTCAAGGACGCCACAAGCGCACTACCGAGGGCCGAATCAAGAAGCATCATGTGAATGCCGCCGTGGGCCACGCCGCCTTTGTTGAGGTGGTCTTCGGTCAGCGTGAGTTCCAGCCTCGAAGCGCCCGGTTTCCACAGGGTACGCTCCACGCCCAAGTCCGCCATGTAGCCGATCATCTCCGGCGGTGAAGAGAGCGTCACTGGGCCATCACCCCGACGACTTTTACCAGAATGCGTTTGTTGCGCTGCCCGTCAAATTCGGCGTAGTGAATCTGCTCCCACGTCCCCAAATGCAAGCGTCCGTCGCGCACCGGCATCGTGACCTGCTGACCCAGCAATTGCCGCTTCAGATGGGCATCCCCGTTGTCCTCCCCCGTACGGTGGTGGTGGTATTCCTCCCCCTGCCGACCGTCACTGCCGTAGAAGGGCGCCAGCTTCTCGAGCCACGTCATGATGTCGTGGTGCAAGCCGTATTCCAAGTCGTTGACATAACACGAGGCGGTGATGTGCATCGGGTTCACGAGCACCAAGCCGTCCACGATGCCGCTTTC
>CAXRAL010000083.1:0-74921 GCA_964228815.1 Candidatus Poseidoniaceae archaeon | reverse complement strand
TAGTAGTGGTTCACGGTGTTTTCGTTCATGTGGTCAGTGTGGGTGGGATGATACGATACGCTTGAGTTGTTGGTCTGAAACAAGAAGGTACCATTGTTTACCATGAATGATCCCGTCTCGCCATTGAATACAAAGCCCCATTCGATGTAGTACGACTGATTCCAAACTCCACAATATGCATCGGCCCATCCTTCAAATGTATCACCGGTGTTGTACTCCGACTCAGAGGAACCAACCTCGAGGGAAACATTGGACGCGTTGGTGCCACAATCCACGGTATCACCAGCTTGGTGAACGGGCGTGGATTCCTGCAGTTGCAGCGTGTTGATATCCCCGAGCGCCATCGAAAGCGAGGAAAGAATGAGAAGAAGGGTCAAGACAACGGGCCGGGCGTTCATGGATGTACTTTTGCCATGCGAGATATAAACTCACCCGAAGATGTTCCGAACGGTCTCGGTGAGCGGAACACCGGCCTTCTCCAACCACGGTTCAAGTTCCACGTCCTTGCCTTTTGAACGCAGTTTGGCCCGTGCACCGACCAACGACCATGCCGACTTCTTGCCAATGCCCGGAATCGCTTCCAGTTGCTTTTCCGAGGCGGTCATCGGGTCAAGGCCCACCTCCACACCGGTGATGGAACGGGCCCCGTGGCCGGTGATCATCACGCTCGATTGGGTCTCGAGCGGAATTTTGTACTCCACGCCCACCAAAATGGGATAGGCGCCGATTTGCCGCCCAAAGGTGATGCCGGCTTTGCCGTGAACCTCCGGGGCGCGATGGAGGTCCGTTTCGTGAACCGGTAAGCGAGTTCGCCCGTCGTGCGATTCCCAGTGGACGTCGTGGATAACTTGACCCAACGGGAACAATTCTTCCAGCAGCGGCTTGTCAATCTCGTCCCTGCAGGCCGTTTTGAATTCAGCAAAGGCGTTGGACGGGACTTCCTGGAAGCCTTCACCTTCCACCTGACGGATGTTGATGCGACGAAGGAGCAAGCCTTCGCTGCGGATGTCTCGAAGCAAGGCCATGTTCATCCCGTAGGTGGCTTCGGTTTCGCCGTTGAGTCCGGCGATGAAGTTGAGTCCCGGCAGCAGTTTGGGCAGCCCTCGTTCGCCTCGCACGCTGCCGTGTTTGTTGATGAGGCGAATCGCCGTCTTTAGTTGGGCGGAGTCACAGTTGAGCCAGTTGGCCTCGTGGACGCTCGGGTCGGCCGATTCCAAACCAAAGGAGAGCACGGCGCCGTCGGACAGAGTTTCCACCAGCGTCTTGGTGATCTCCTCGGAGGGCTCGAGGTTCTCAGCGATGATGGACGGGTTGCCGTTGTCGGTGTGAAGGATGCCGAGCCGTTCGTCCTCACGAAGGCCGTGAAGCAGCTTGGCAATCGGTTCAGGATTTGGCACGGGGTATTCCAATTCACGCACGCCATCGGCCATGTAGGTGTAGGTGTCGGTCATGCCGCCGAGGCGGACGTGGTGCACGCCGGCGTCGTGGGCAATGCGAACCTCCTGAATGATGTCCTCCGGCGTTCGCCAAATCGGGACGCCTTTCTTCGGCTCGATGCAGAATTTACACCCGCGCTTGTAGCGAACACAGCCCTGGTAGACTTCCACTTCGTAGGTCAACGGCCCGGGCTGGGTTTCGCTGCCGAGGTCGGGATGGTCGCTCACGGCTTTGCTCGCAGCACCGGCTTGCGCCCAAGCCGTCCATTGCTCGGCCGTCCGGCGCTGGTGTTTCCACTCGCCTTGTTCGAGGAAGTGGTGGAGGGTGGCGTCGGTGTCCTGGACGGCGAGGAAGAGGTTGGGTCGAAGCGGTGTCCAGCCCTGTTGCTTCCATCCACGAATGGCCCAACCCCCGAACAGGGCTGGGGTGCCGTGGGGCAGGCTTCGGATGAGGGTCTGGGTTTCCTTGAGGGAAATGGGCGTGCCCCGCAAGTATTTCCCGGGGACGACTGCACCGGCAATGCAGACCACGCCGAGGCAATTCTTCAGGCGCCCTGCAATGGATTCCGGGTCGGTCTTGAGGGTCTGCCGATAGCGGTCAACGGTCAGGTACTCGTAATCCTGGCCGGCGGATTCCAGCACGCCACAGACGTACCGAACGTGAAAGCCGACGTAGGGTGGAACGCCAAAGGCCGCAGGTTCGTCTTCGTAACCGTCCAAGACCAACCAGCGTGGCTCGGAGGATTCAACCATGGCTCAAGGGGCAGGGGTGCCGCCTTCAATCCTTCTTCGGGCGAGGGCGTCGCTTGCGCTTCTTGCCGCCTTCACCTTCTTCTCGAAGAGCTTGGAGTTCGCGGGCAGATTTTCCACCGCCATCACCGTCTCGGCCACCGCCTCGGTTGCCGCCACGACCGCCGCCCTTGCCGCTTTTGGCCTTGGCGATGTCGACCTTGATCTTGCGACCCTCCAGTTCGGTGTTGTTGATGGCGGCCACGACGGCTTCGCCCTTGTCCTTCTCAGCGATGAACACGAACCCGAAGCCCTTGGCCTTGCCACCGGGGCCGGTGGCGAGGATGACTTCGTTAACCGTGGCGTGGGCGGCCACGAGTTCCTTGAGGTGGTCTTGGGTGGCGGAGAACGGCAGGTTGCCGATGTAGAGTTTGAGACCCTCGGGCTCCTTTCGTTCCTTCTTGCCGCCTTTCTTCTTGTCGTCGTCAGCGTCGCGGACACCGATGCGTCGACCGTTGATACGATGGCCGTCAAGGGCCTTGATGGCGGCTTCAGCCATGGTCTTCTCGGCGTAGGTGACGAAGCCAAACCCGCGGTTCACGCCGGCGTCGTCGGTCAGGACTACGCAATCGGTCATGTCGCCGTGGGCCTTGAACAGGTCGCGGAGTTCGTCGGTGCCGATTTCTCGTGGCAGGCCGCCCACAAAGAGACGGGTGCCGGGAGCGGCTCGTTGACGACCACCGCCGCCTCGTCCACCGCCTTGGCCTTCGAACCGGAAGTAGGTGCGCTCACGGCCGTCTTCACGGACGTCGGCAGCGATGAAGGTGGCACGGCCGGCAGGGCCCTTGGCAAACATGGCTTCGGCCGCAGCGCCCCAGCGCTTGCCCGAGTTGTTGAGGGCGCTGGCGCCCTGGTCGAGTTCAGCCCAGCCAGCGCCGAAGTTGTCGGCGAGGGCGCGGTAGGATTGGTAGCCGCACGTTGGACACTTGACGTTCCAGTCGCCGTCGAGTTCGGCCACGAGGGTGTCGCCGCAGGGCGGGCAAATGGCGTGAAGCACCCCGCAGTCGGCCCGCTCTCGGAAGTCAAGGCGAACCACGGGTTCGACCTCCTTGATGACGGCTCGGCAAACGTCTCGTCGGCGCATGGCGTCGGAGGTTTGGTGCATGAATCGGTCAACCAGTCCGGTCACAAAGAATTGGCCGTAAAGGTGCTGAGGTTGAATGGAGCCGGGCTTGCCTTCAATAGCGAGGATCATGGCCTCACCGTTTTTCTCGTTGAGCTTCACCACCTCGCACAGCACCGTGTCGCCAACGACCGGTGCTACGATGGGTTTGGAGGCCGATACGGAAATGGAGCCGTTGTCGACGTGGACGTAGCCGACCACGGTGGAGACGATGTTGCCGTCAGCGACGGTGGTTCCTTCGCCGTGTTCGTGTTCGCCCTCTGTGGCGATGATGCTTCCTGGGGTGACGAGGCTCGCCGTCATGTTTCTCATTCCTGTCGCAGGCATGGCCCGAGGTGGGTCGCACACCGTTCGCTGATTTGATGCGAGGGCTCCTTCCTTTTGAACCCCCCATACGGGTCATTCATCGGTTTCCTGCGGGAGTCTGGCGTCGCCCGCTCGGTGGAACCGCCAGCATTGCACGTCGGTGGTTCCGGTCCGCTTGGCATGATGTTCGTAGGTTGGTGGAAGGCGGAATTCGGTCCGCAACACGGCTTCCGCCTCCCAGTCATGGGATGCAGCCACGGCCTCCACATGGGACGCTCTGTCGCTGTGGAGCAGGTGAACGGCCCGTCCCGCTGAGGTGAAAGCGGCCTCCAAGAACGGGCGGTCGGCCCGTTCGCGCTGAACGCCCCATGGCGGGTTCATGACCACCAGGTCTACGTCATCGAGTGGAAGGTCATCAAGGCCAACATGAGCGGCGATGATGTCAGCTCTGTCGGCGAGGCCCTCCTCGAGCGAGGCCACGTTGGAGCGAAGCACCTCAAGGGCCAGCTCATCGGTTTCAACGAAGACGACACGTCGGGCGCCCAACAACAAGGCACCGATGCCGAGGATGCCGTTTCCTGCGCCGAGATCGGCCACAGCCTTTCCTTCGAGGCCGTCCAACTGGTCAACGGCCAGCATCCAGTAAGCCGCAAGGTCGCCTTCCGTGGCGTACTGTTCGAGCGTGACATCCTTGCACGGGTGAGGCGTCAGTTTTGACAACTGGATGGCCAGGTGCTTCGGCCGCATGCCGTTCACCAACGACGCTGCTGGTAGGGGTTGCCCTGCGGTTGTTGGGACTGCATTTGGAGGCGCATCGCGTGAATCTGTTGAGCCTCAATTCGCAAGCGCTGGAGGAGTTGTTCACCGGGCTGCTGGTTGCCACAGAATCGGCAGAAACGGGTCCCATCGGCGTGTTGTTGCCCGCAGTTGATGCAGAATCCCATGCTCCGTCCTCCATGGTAACCTCTTAAGCGTTTGATTTCAACCTTCTCATTCCATGGCGGTCATCTGCAAAAGGATGGGCCAAGTCTCCAGGCCTTCGGCGATGGCTCGCTCGCTGATGTCTTCCCAGCGGGGGTCGTCCATGAAGGCCGATGGCTCAACACCTGCGTCAATGAGTTCTTGGAAGAAGGCGCGAAGTTCGGCTTCAATTTCAGAAATCTCAACCACTTCCTCCACCACGTCAGGGAGTTCCAATGCTTTGGTTTCCTCTCCCGCGGGCGCGGTTTCAGCGGGTTCTGCCGCCGTTTCTTCAGGGCTGTCGGTGGTTGAGGGCGGGAGCGGCACGGTTGCTTCCTCAGCCGGCGGTGCGTGGGAAGCGGACGGTGGCAGGGGCACATCGGGCTGAGCAGCGACCACGCTTTCGTCCTCGGCCGTAGCCAAATCGTCCACCGGTGGTGCTGGTTCCGCCTCAGGTGCAGATTGAGCGACGGGTGCCTCACGAGGTTCAGGCGCCGGTGTGGGAGCGGGCGCTGCAACGGGCTCAGGCTCGGGTGGTGCAGGCTTTTCGAGGCGGCCTACGCCGAGGACTTCGGCTTGCTGCCGTGCCATTTCTGCGGCGGCTCGGCGGGGCAGGCTCACGAAGCACTTGCCGGGCAGCGATTCAGCGGGGAAGGGCAGGAAGTACTGCTCAAGGGCAGGGAGTGAGGGGTGACGGAAACAGAGGGTCTGGAGGGCCTCAAAGGGGCGCTGGGATGGAAGGCCAACCGAGAACGGGGTGGAGGCCAATTGGATGGAATTTCGGAGCCAACCCTCGTTGTTCACCAGTTGTTGCATCCACGGGCCCATGTCGGCGGTGGCGATGTTGACGAACATGAAGGAGGCTGCCCGCGGGTCAAACCCTTGCTCCTTGAGCAGGTGGGCTTCGGCGCGAGGTCGGTGGAACACGGAAACGACGGGTTGGCCGTGGTCGATCATGTCGCCGTGGAGCTCCATCATCTTACGTTCCTTTCGTGGACAGAGCAGCAACAGGGTCATGCGCGTGGCGTGCGGGTCCCAAATTTCGCCCCAGCGAGCGGCGGCTTCGTTCATGAGTTGACCGATGGTCATGTCCGGAATCATGGCGGTTATTCCCATCTCGGCACCCGAAACGAGGAGGTGGTTCCGACCTTTTACCCTACGGGTGAGGTCGAATGGACGGCATCAATTCCATGGCGTAGGCGAGTTCTGCCAGAAGCACCACGCCCCCGGCCGCACCTCTCAGGGTGTTGTGATTGAAGGCTTGGAAGCGGACCGTGGTTGGGTCCGGCATTTCGATGTTGCCGACCACCACCGCCATGCCCGCCTTGAGGTCAACGGCGGGGTCGGGTTGAGTCGGGTAGGCGCTCCCGTCTGCGAAAAGATGGGCGTTCACGTCCACGTTGTCTTCCACCATCAGCGGTTGGCTGGGAGCGCTGGGGAGGTCATGGAAGCGTTGACGCATCGACCACTCGGTCAACGCGCGGCGCAGCGCGTCTTCGTCCGTGGGCTGTGACAGCGTGGCTTCAACGAAGACATGGTGGCCATCAGCCCGCATGATGCGCTGGCAGGTGAGGTGAGATGACCCGTCCCAATCGAGGACGTGGCGGAATTCGGCGCCGGTTTTCTCGGCTTCGCCCGGAATTTCTGCATCGACGCTGCCTTCGCTGAGGGCCCGGGTCATGTACGGATGGCCACCGCCCGAAAGGGCCTGCTCGCTTCGCATGGTGTAGGCCTCCAAATCGAAGGCGTGGTGGATGGCTGCCAGCGGGAACACCAAGGGCAACAAGGTGCAATTCGTGGCGCAGGCATGGCGCAACACGCCGCCTCCGGGTGGTCGCAGCGCTTCGGCGTTGATCTCAGGAATCACCAACGGGATACCGTCGACACGGCGGTGAGCACTGGCGTTGGAGAAGACCGAGATGCCAGCCTGGGCCCACATCGGTTCGAGGTGAAGGGCTTCCGCTGCAGGAAGGGCTGAAAATGCTGCTCGCACGCCCTCGGCGACGAGCCGTTCAACCACGGCGGGGTCGTTGACATCCAGCACGACAAGGTCGGGAAGGGCAGGACGCTTATCCTCGAGCACCCACGGCACACCACTGAGTGGCTGGCCGAGGAAGCGGGCTGAACCTGCCACGGCAGCGAGGTCGAACCAGGGGTGGTTGGCCAACCGTTGCTGCAGGCGCTGTGCCACCAGGCCACCGGCCCCCAGCACGGCCACCTTGAGGCGTTCCATGACCCCTCCACTTCGGGATTGGTTTTGAGTGCTTGGCAAGTCCTACGGCAGCGGTTCGGGGAAGATACGACGCGTGATGAGTTTTCTCAAAATGCGCCACCCGTCGGCCGTTGAACCAAGTTTGGCTTCGCCCAACCTTGGCCCGTAGGTGATGGGGATAAAGCCGAACGGAACCTTGCGGTGGACCATGCTGGCGAACATCTCGGCCTCGATTTCAAACGACCGGCTGTTGAGATGAAGTTGGTCAATGGCGTCCCGGCTGAAGGCCCAATAGCCCGAACAAACGTCGGACGTGGTGGTGCCAAACAAAGCGGTGGCAATCCAGGTGAGCAGGTGGTTGCCAACGAAGTTGAGTCGCGTCATGGCGCCGGGTTCGATTCGGCCGTTCAAACGGTCGCCGATCACCACTTCCTGCGAATCAAGGCCATCCAGAAGGCGAATCATTTCCCTCGGTGCGTAGGTGCCATCGGCGTCCAGCATGACCACGGCATCGGCTTCCAGTTCGACCGCCTTGCGGAAGCCATGCCGAATGGCGCTACCCTTGCCCGTGTCGTCCTGGTCAACAACCATGACACCGTACTCGGCGGCCACCTCGGGCGTGTTGTCCGTGCTGTGGCCGTCCATCACCAGCACCGTGGTGCGGTAGCCATTGCGCTTGAGGCGAGCGTAAGGAATGCGGTCCAACACCCACGCCAAGCCAAGCGCTTCGTTAAGCACCGGGAGCAGGACGACGAGGTGCTGCATACACCGGGCTTGTTGCCCTTGCACATGGTGTTTGCCGTTCATTCCTCGGTCATCCATGTCAACCAGTGGAATTTCACACCGGTCCGGTCGAGCAAGACCGTGTCCCTGCCCGACAAGCCGAGCGGGTTCAGCCAGCGGTCCGGTTCATCACGGTCCCACTCAATTTGCACCTCGGTGAGCCTCGTTGGGTCGTCTACACCGAAACATGCTTGGTGGTAGCCGGCATCCGAACGAAGGCCGTGATAGGGTCGGTCCAATCCGTCAGGTCCACGCAAATACAACCCCCCGGTGGCTCCGATGACCTCGTAGGTCATGCACATTTTCACGGCGCCCTCTGGAGCGATCACAGAGAGGTTGCCTTCCGTACCTTCTGGCAGGAAGGGCCGGTCCTCGCCAAGCCCCAACGGGTCCCTGAATTTGTGTTCGCGCCACGGGTCCAGCCGCGTGATGCAGGCCGTGCAATCCTCCTCCTCAATCCCGTCGAGCAGGTGTTGTTGTGCATCGCCATCGGGGTGAAGACGCCACAAGGTAGCGCCGTCCGATTCAGCCTCCACACCCCAGTAGGGTGAGGTGGCTAGGGTCCACTGCATCGTGCCCATCGGTGAGGTGAGGGCGTGGTGCATGTTGTGTTCCGTGAAGTAGGTGATGTTGTCGTAGAACATCGCTTGGGTTGCAGCGGCCTGCTGGCTGCTGTCGATGTGGACGAGGCCTAAGGTGGGGATGGAGGTCATCGCCACACCAACCGGTGCGTTCCAAACATAGCCCCAGTGCATGTTTTCCGTGTAGACGGCACCGTCGATGCCGTCAAGGGCGTCCCTCAACACCAAATCTCCGGGGGAAATGGCCAGGAGTTCCTCGTGACTGGACAGGCTCAACGCCACCGATTGTGCGCCCATGGCGCCAACCAACACCAGACCCACCACAACGGTTCTGACGCCTGTTGGCATGGTCCATTCCGTGGAGGCCTCTTCGTTCACCGGCGTGAGAGCCGTGTGCGGCGACATCCACCACGCCACCAACACGGCCAGCGGAACGTGGTAGGCGTGCAGGGCCATGGAATACAATGTGTAGGACAGCAAGGAGAGCACGGGGACATTGCGCAAACCTTCGATCAGATGCACCACGCTGAGCACCCAAAGCAAGGCGAACCACGTGATGGCGATGCGTCCCTCAAGGGTGGTTCGAAGGCCGAACGCAGCGACCGCTGCCACCACCAACAGGACGCCGTTGTAGACCAGCAGTGGCTTTCCGCCCTGCCATCCGTATTCCGAAAACACCGCTTCGTCAAACAACCGGGGGGCCATCACGACCAGGGCGACGGCAAAACCTACGGTGATGAAGGCCGAGGCAATGTAAGCCAATCGACGCAGTCGTTCGTGGTGCTCGTCATCCTCCAACGCCAGCCCGTGGAGGACGTGGCTCAACAGGAGCAGGGCCAGGTAAATGGCGCCTGTGGGGTGAATCAGTGAGACGGAGAACAGCGCGAAACACAAGCCCAGCGTGTGATGGCGATGACGCTGGTCGGCGTGGCGAAACAGGACCAGGATGCCGACGACCAAGCCGAGTTGGCTGGCCACGCTCGGGAAGCCGGAATCGAAGGTTTTCGCAAAGAGGCCAAGTCCAAGCCCCATCGCAAACATGGCGTAGGCCCCCGCACCGTGGCGGTCCATGGCGCCCATGATACCCAACATCAACACGAAGAGGGTATAGTGGCCAAGTTGGAAGACGGCCCGCCCCGCATCTAGACCGGTGATGGTGGCCACCCAAGCAGCCGTGGACGGGAAGGCGGGCGGGTAGGTCCAGAACCCCTCGTTGGTGCCGGGAAGGGACAACGTTCCCTCAAGAACGAGCTGTTGGGTCAGCATCGCAAACCCGATCCAGTCCACCCCAAACGGGAGCGATTGGAGCAACGGCGACAGGAGAGCGGACGCAGCGACCACCATGCTCAGGGCGTAGAGCACGGTTGACCGATGGCGTTGAAACTTCAGCTGAATTTCCGCCTCTTCGCTTAAGGAAGGGGCGGTTGTTTCCTCGGCGACCTCCCCGTGCATGGCGGCCTCAAGCTGTTGCCAGCGGGTTCGTTTGGCAACCTCTTCATGGCGTTGATGAATCAGTCGATAGGCGACGATGTTCAGCCCGACCAGCAGCACGGCGAGCAACACGGGAGACCACAGGTCGAGTACGACCAGCAAACCCGAGACGCCGAACAAGAGGAGCAGCCCCAAGGCAGGAGCGAGAAGCGCCTTCCGAAAACGGTCGCCGCTCCCGTCAAGCACCGAACTCAACGCCCAGCCGGGCATGATGCTCGGGGCCAAAACGACCAGCGCAGTGGCGAGCATGACTGCGCCACGACCCACCCATGCCTTGATGCTTCTCCGAAACCTCAAGTAGAACCGACCAAACGATGATTCATGGCGTCAAGCGAAGCGATGCCGTTTCACCCTACCGTGGTGTTTGACGAGCCGTATTGGGTTCACGACTTCACTCGCCCGAGCCCTGATGGCTGGTCGGCTCCCCATCGCTATTCGGTGGGCCGCTACGACGAGCACCGCCCTGCCATGTACACCACCGAACTCTTCGGGGGTGAGCGAGACCACCACGTTGGCCTTGATTTGGGCGGGCCTGCCGGCACACCTGTTCATGCCTTTGAGGCCGGAACGGTCGTGACCATCACGGTCAACGATGAGGACGGGTCCTACGGGCCGACGCTCATCACGAAGCACAGCGTTCGACTCCCGGCCGAGGTCGGAGGGCCTTTGGCCGACCATTCAAGCGAATTCTGGGTGCTCTACGGTCACCTGAGTTGGGACAGCATTGCGCATTGGTCGCCCGGTGCCTCTTTCGAGCGCGGCCAGATCCTCGCCGTGATGGGTGAGGAGCACGAAAACGGCGGCTGGCCACCCCATGTTCACGTTCAGATGTCCCTTCACGAACCCCAAAACGGGGACCTGCCCGGAGTGGTCAAGGGTGAAGACCGAGAAGATGCGTTGGCGCTTTATCCCGATCCCAGGTTGATTTGCGGGGCGCTCTACTGAACTGAATTCAAGTGCGCCTTGAGGGCGTTGATGGGTCCAATGGCGGCGGGGTCTTTGCCGTGAAGGAAGGCCAGCGTGATGGAGAGCCAGTCCATGACCAAACAGTGGTAGAGTAAGCACTCCAGCAACGATGTTCCTTCACCGACCAGATTCCACGCCGTCTCGGTGGTTGCATGCGCCACCATCCAGTCAAGTCGCTGTTTGACACGGGGGTGCATGCCGTGCCACGTGAGCAAGAGCAGGGCTTGATTGGCCGTTTCAGGGTCGGCGTCCGGTCCAACGCCGCCCCATGCGACGCTTTCGTTGTGGTTCATTTCTGGCAGCACGCCCACACGAACGAACCGTGCGGCGTTTTCGTTCATCTGGTTCTTGAAACGGTTCAACGCGGGCGCCAACTCTGTGGGGCCGATGACGGCCAGCGGTTGTTCCATCAGCGCTGCGGCGAGCAGGGCGATGTCGCCTTCGGGTTGAGCGAGCACGTCGAAATGGAGGTTGTTTTCTCCCAGGCGCCCGAGCATTGCAACCCGTTCCTCCGCCGCCTGCGGTGTGAGCAGGCCGAGGTGTTCCAGCACCGCCACTTGTCGGCTGAAGATGTGGCCGAACGCCGTTCGTGGAGGCTGACCGCCCACGGTCGGGATGAGGTGACACCGAGGAAACAGTTCCGGCAGGCCGGCGAGGACACCACCCGTCGCAATCACCACAACCGTGGCGTCCATCTTGAGGGCGGCTTCGGCAGCAGCGACCGTTTCTTCTGTGTTGCCGCTGTGACTGGTCGCTAGCACCAACCACGTGGCGTTGAACCATGCAGGCAAGGTGTAGTCGCGATGCACCACGACAGGGCAACCACCTTCGTTGGCTGTGAGGGCTGCGAGGAAATCTCCACCGGCAGCGCTGCCGCCCATGCCAAGGCAAATCACGCCGCTCCAGGGGGCTTGACGAAGGTCATCCAGCCAAGGGTAGCGTTCAGCATTCACGGCCTCAAACCCGTGCTTCAAATCATCATGGAATGCTTGGGTGAATCCAACCATGCCTTCGGTGTCCAACCGGTCAGCAAGGTCAACCAGTGTGGGCTCGTGCTCCGGTGCTGCTGCTGGTTCCATCATGCCTCCTCCTGCGTTGGTGGTTCGTCAATCGCCATGAACGGGAGGGCAAGCCATGCATCGTCGTGACGGATGAGCAGTCCTTTTCGTCCCGTTGCATGGTCGTAAGGGAGGCGTACGGCGTCCATGGCCCACGTGGTGGGGTCAAGGAATTCGCCCACGGATGCATCTTCGTTGATGAAGTCCACATGAACGAGTTCATGTTTCTGAGCGAGGACTTTGGCTTGTTCCAAATCCCGCCACGTCGCACCGGTTCGCTCCCTTCGGTCCACACGTTCCATGATGGCGCCGTCTTTGGTCCAAGCCGACGGGCGCCAGATGTGATGACGCCACTGCACGACATCGCCGATTTCGTAGCCGGGTTTGCGGTACAGCAAGGTCAATCGGGTCACGTCCACGCCGTCTTTTCGACCTACCGTGGAGTTGGTTTCCACGACCATCCCGCCGTACTCGCTGATCAGGTGACGTCCCCAGGCGCGCGCCAGGCCTTTGCTGCCCAGCACCACGTCGTAACCACCGGTGACCGGGCCTTCGTTGGTGATGAAGAACATCGGGTCGTCGGACAGTTTGTCCAACACGTCGTCCAAGGTGGCTCGAAGTCGGGTGAATTCTTTCTCGCTCAGACGGCGTGCACTTGAACGGAGTTGAACGGTGGCTTCGAAGTAGTTGCCCGCTCGCCGGGTGCACGTCAAACACACCCCGTTGGCCATTCTGGCTCGCATGGTGTGTTCTTCCTGGAACAACAAGTCGTCGATGACACCTTCCAGTTGGATGTGAAGCAAGGTGTGGCGGTCGGAGACCTTGACCGGTTCCATCGCCAATTGGATGTCTTCGGCTCGTTCGTGGACCACCAAGTTTCGATGCAGCAGTTCGTCCCACACCTCGGCTTCGGTGGTGTTCTCCCACTTGCCTTCAATCTCTACGATTCCACACCGTGCGCAACGCACCCAAGGAACGTTTTCTGGAACTTTCGCCAGCACCGTTCGGGCGCGAAGGCATGGCTCGCACATGCGGTCGCCGAACAACGGTGGCTTGGCCCCGCAGACCAAGCAAAATTCTCCACCGAGCCGGGATGACATGCGCCTCTCCAAGTCGGTCCTGTGTTGGTGCCTTTGAAAGACTACGCTTTGTGTTCGGCTTCATCATCGGATTTCCGGGGTTGGTCGTCCACGCCAGCCACGCTTTCAAGGGCGTGGAGGCGCTGGTCAAGGCGACGACTTCGCTGGACGACCGTCCAAGTCCACAGGGCGATGGCCACCAGCATCCCGAGGTAGGCCACAGCGAGGTAGGTCATGCCTTCCATTCAGATTCCTCCATCATGTTGGCCTTGCAGGTTTGAAAGCCGTTGCTCCAACGCTGTCAACCGCATGGACGTCAGCATGTGGCCGATGATGAACACAGTGAACGAAATGGCGCCGAGCAGCAAGACGAGGCCCATGTCGCCGTTGATGGAACCCTCGTCCCCTGTGGCGACTACGGGGCCAGGATGACGTATGGTCCAGATGCGTGTGGCGATGTAGGTGACCGGAACAAGCACGAAGCCGTACAGGCCGAAGGCTGCGAACGTATCCCTTGATTCCACGCCGTCGGGTTGGCTGTTTCGGCCCAGCACAACGTAGACGGCCAGCAACGTCAGCAGCCCAAAGGTGTTGAGGCGAACATCGGTCCAATCCCAAGGTGTCCCCCACTCAGCTGCTCCCCACACGCATCCTGACCACACGGTCATGAGGCCGGTGGCCAAGCCTGCTTCAGATCCTGCGACATGGAGCCTCCACGCCCATTCCGACCGGCGAAACAACCACCCGGCTGAACCGATGAACAGGGCGCCGAACGCGATGAAGGCCGCCCAAGCTGCGGGAACATGCCAGTAGAAAATACGCTGAGCGGCAGGAGATTCGAAGGCGTCCAACGAGACGCTGGGTGCCCACAGCAACGCCAGCAGGAGGGTGCTTCCGATGCCGGTGAAACCGAGCACCAGCAACATCTCTCCCCACTTCATGGGCCGGGGTGCCGGGATGTCCTCCTTGAAGTTGGTGTTCGGCTCAGGAAAGAACACTGAGCAGCAAAGAGTAGGGAAGAATCAGCACCGGTGTGAGCAAGCCAACAAACACCGCTTGGGGTCGTGCGAGCCGTTGCGTTGAGCGTTGCATCCAACCCACGCCGTGCCATACAACGCCGCAGAGGGCCGAGCCCACGATCAAGGTCTGCATGGAAGGGACGCCTTGGAGGGCGGTGGCGGACATCATTGTCATCATCAAACCAAGAGCGAAGGGAAGCCAGCCCGCATGAGGTTCTCCGCCGCTGACGGCTCGCCACCACGCTGCCGCCCGCTCTTCTCGGAGCGCGCTGACCAGCGGCTCGCCGCACAATCCCATCGCCATGGTGGGGGCGAAAACGAACCCGAGTTGTTGCATCTCATCCAATCCGTCCATGAACGAGCCCATGGCGAGGAGCACGCCCAGGCTCAGCAAGCCCGCCATGCCGTTGGTGTTGAGCCACATCATGGTGCGAAGATGCATCTTCACGCCCCAAGCGGCGCGCCGTGTGGGCTTGGTGGGTTGACGCTGGAACTCATTCACGGTGGATTCAGAAGGGGTGTGAGCAGGGATCATCGTGCCTTCGGCAACATCCACCGTGTGGGTGGCACGGTCCACCAATCGCTGGTCGTGGGTGGCGATGAGCATGGCATGCCCGTGTCCTCGCAACTGGTCGAGCCAGCCACAAAGCACGTCCACCGATGCTCCATCAAGGCCTGCATCGGGTTCGTCCAGCAGCACCAAGGCAGGCGTGGAGCTGGCGAAAGCCGGCAAGAGGCCAGCCAACACGGCGACCTTTCTTGCCTGTCCTTGGGAGAGGTGCGCCACCATGTCGTTGGCACGATGAGCCAGGTTGAAGGCTTCGAGAAACGGCTCAGCGTTCACCGTGGAACCGCTCATGCCCATGGCACACTGCAGATGTTCGATGACCACTTCACTGCCCAGCATGCCGTTTTTTTGCAAAACGGTCCCCACCGTGAGCGGAGAGGTTCTCCGTCGTCCCTCAGCGTCGATGACCGCTGTTGCATCGTGAAGCACTTGCCCTTGTTCCAGTGGCAGGAGCCCGACAGCAGCCTCTAGCAACGTGGACTTGCCAGCTCCGTTGGCGCCCGTCAGCACCACGGTTTGCCCCGAATCAACGTCGACCGAGCAACCGTCGAGAACGACACTCATGCCCCTTCGGACATGGACGTCCTGAAGGGAGAGCAGAGGCTTGGCCATGGTTCGGGCAGGCCCCGTTCAAGCAAGAACCCTCCTGTTTTGCTCCTCCGACACATCAACTCAAAAGAGTGGGAGCCTGACCCGTTCTCATGGGCTTCGCCATGTCCCTCTTCGCCCCAGCGGAGTGGTTCGTGCTCGGCCTATGGTTCGTGGCGGTGGTCGCTCCCATCGTCTATGCGGCCAAGACCCGAACCTCAATGGCCATGGGCATCACGGTCAGCGTCCTGTTGGGTGCAGTCGTTCAGGTCATCTGGTCCATGTTTTACACTTACGGCTGGGTGGAATATTGGGTGTGGAGCGATTTCGTGTTGGTCCCGGTCCGAACCTCTGACCCAGCGTTCTTTCACACGCTCGCCACCGCTGGGTTCCTTCACAGCCAGGGTGACATGATGCACGTGCTTGGTAATGTCATCATTCTCGCTCTGGTCGGTGTCCCGCTTGAACAGCGGTTGGGTTCCAAGCGCTATGCCATCGTCTACGTCATCGGTCTGTTGGGTGGCTCCCTCGGGTGGGTCGCCTTCAACGCTAATTCGGGCAACCCTGCGCTTGGGGCCTCAGGTGCAGCGTTTGGTCTTCTCGGCGCCTACCTTGCGGGATGGCCACGGGATGAGATTCCGTTTCCGCTCTTGTTGATTCGTCCGTGGCCGGTGGTGTTCATTGCGTTGTTGTACTTCGGATTGGAACTGGTTCGCGCCCTTGCAACCATGGATGCCGGTGTTTCGAGCGGCATCGCTCACATGGCTCACATCGGTGGGTTTGTGGCGGCTTACGCTGCGTTGCCGTTGGTCGCTCGAGGTGGCCCAGTCGAATTGGGCGTGCTGGACGGTGGCCCCAGCCAAGGGGCGGCCGCCTCTGCCAAACGCCGGCAGGTCAAGGCGAGCATGGCGGACCTCTCGGCCATCGAGGATCCCTGGACGGCGGCGGGCTTGGAGGTTCCCAAACACCTTCGTGAACCGTTGAAGAATTTGATTCAGGCCAGCGATGAACCCGAGACACGTGCCGCTTGGATGGACCACCTTGCCGATGCAGGGACGTGTCCGATCTGCGAAGCTCCCCTCGGCATTGTTGAGCGGTCAACCGGCCCCCACCTTCAGTGCTCAGCGATAACAGAGCATCTTGAATGGCCCCCTCGATAAACGTGCCAATCGCTGGACAGCGTGATACATCGGAGGATAGAATCAAAGGTGGGTAGGCCTTCCAACGCATGGAGAGGGTGAGCCATGCATACTGCACCACGGTCGGCCATGCGAACCTGCGCCCTTCTCTTCGCTCTGCTGGTGCTGCTGGCCGATGTCAGCGGCGGCCTTCTGAGCAACCCGGTTGCCGCTACGGAAGTGGCGGACCATGAAGCGCCCATTTTGGTGGAAGGTCTTCCCCCGTTGATGTGCGGCGAAGACCTGTGTGAACGCCCAACTCGCATGATTGAGCGGGGCGGCCGTGCATCGAGCGAGCCCGACATGTGGTGGCTTGGCTACGGTCCCGACTTGGATTGGAACGGCATGGATGACCGGCTGCAGCGCGTTCTGGCAGGTGAAGAATCCATTTCACCGACCGCTGTTATCGGCTCGGACGGACGCAAGACCGTCGCCATCGTCGTCGACTATGCTTGGGCCCCCAACGAGGGTGAACTCCAAGCCCTGACCTCGGTTCTTGACAGTCATGGCTGGCTGGGTGAGGACAATGGTGCATGGTTCCAGGTCATGAATTCCATCGATTCAGTGGTCGTGGACAAGGTCCCTGTCAGCGCCTTGATGGACATCTATCACCTTCCAGGTGTCGTTGTCGTCGAGATGCAGAACGTCATGGTGCCGTTCAACGGCGTGGCCTCCGAGGCTGCCCGTGCCATGCCATCGGACGTGTACTCGGCGAGCACTTATGCTCGAGGCTACAACGGCGAAGGCGTCGTGATTGCGGTGCTCGATACCGGTGTTGACAACGAACACAGGGCGCTCAACGACTTTGACGATGTGGATGACGAACCTGATAGCGACCCCACCAGCTACAGCGACCAGAAGTGGGTCGCAGGGTATGACGCCACCTCAAGCGCCTCCAACCCGGACGGTACGGTTGACCCCGACGACGGGCAGGGCCACGGCACGCACGTCGCTGCCACCGCCTTGGGAACGGGTGGAGCCGAGCGGGTGCACACCGGCAGCGGGATGGGGGCCTACCTTGTCGACATCAAGGTCTTGACCGATTCTGGTGGGACCAATTCACAAGCTTCGCTGAACGGCATTCAATGGATGATCAACAACAAAGACACCGACTGGGGCAACAATGAATCCAGCCGAGGCATTGACGTTGCCTCCATGTCCTTTGGTTCCTTGAGCAGCCCCCTCAACCCCGATGACGAAGGCGACAACGGCTCAGGGGCAGAGGCACGATTGGTTAACGACGCCCGAGACGCCGGTATCGTCTGTGTGGTCGCTATGGGTAACGACGGAACAAAGCGCGTCCCCTCGCCCGCCAGCGCTGACGGTGCTATTTCCATCGGTGCCGTCAACGACCGAAACACCGTCAACCGGACCGACGACGTGATGGCCTCCTACTCCAACTGGGGTCCTCGATTGGACGACGGCGACGACGACGAATGGGATGAACTCAAGCCCGATTTGACCTCGTACGGTTCGGGCATCACCTCGGCCACGGCGGCCACTGGGCCCTCTTTCCCCGGCCAACCCGAACGCCCACTCGCCGACAACAGCTACGACTCCAAAGACGGGACCAGCATGGCCACGCCGTTGGTCTCCGGTATCGTTGCCAGCCTCTTGCAAGCCGACGATTCGCTCACGCCGGAAGAGATCCGGAACATTCTCCGCAACTCTTCAGAAGCCCGCGGTTCGGCGACCGAGCCGGACATCTCCAACCGATGGAACGAGAAGTGGGGCTTTGGATTGGTCGATGCGTCGTGCGCCCTTGACAGGGTACTGGACCGCTCCTGTACACCGCTGGAAGACAACGGCGGCATCATCATTGACCCGCCCCCCGGTGGTGACGGCCTTGGTGAAGACGTGTCCATGACGGCGCCAGTGAACCAATCGTTGCACCTTGCCGGCAATACGCTCTCTGTTGAAGGGACCACCGATACCAGCGAAAACGACTACATCGAGGTCCAAGTCAAGTTTGAACAGTTCTATGACGACGGCGACAGCGACGAACTCACCAACTGGT
Source organism: Candidatus Poseidoniaceae archaeon (assembly GCA_964228815.1). Classification (GTDB taxonomy): domain Archaea; phylum Thermoplasmatota; class Poseidoniia; order Poseidoniales; family Poseidoniaceae; genus Poseidonia. The sequence goes on along the minus strand of CAXRAL010000083.1, from coordinate 56,767 downwards.
TGAGCACTGACGGCACGGTGGAGGACTGGTACTTCGACATCACCGTTGATGATGACTGGGTCGATCCCGACGAGTCGTACACGCTCGTCTACGCCCGTGCGCTCAACGAGGCTGGCGAAGCCTCCGTCATCGACATTCGCATCGTTCGCTTCGCCCGCATGACGGTGTCCATCAGCGAGCCTCCACTTGGGACGGCGCTCGTTGGATCCGTTTCGTTTTCAGGCACCGTTGAAGGCCTCGATCACGATCGAGTGGAATACAAGATCGACGGTGATGACTGGCAACTCGGCGACCAACTCACCGAGCAAGAAGAAGGCGTCCAAGACTGGTCGTTCACATGGGATTCAACGCAGGTAAGCGACGGTTCTCACCGCATCAGCGTCCGCATGGTGAACGCCAGCGGCGTGGTCAGTGACGCAGTCAAACGGACGTACGAGGTGGACAATTTGCCGGCGGCTCCAAACTTTGCATTTACCGGAACCGTTGGTGTCTACGATGGCGGCCTCCCTGTTAACAACGCCGTGGCAGGAACCGTCCTTGAGGTGCGATTTGGGCTGCGAAACATTGGCGACTTGGACGCCAATGAGGTGTACCTGACGCTGGAAGGCGAAGGGAGCGATTCAACCACCTACCCCTCCGAAGGAAAGGTCACGTCCCTTGAACAAGGGGAAAGCGCTCAGGTCACGCTGTACTGGTGGGCGACCGAACCGGGCACGCACGACGTGACCCTTTCCCTTGATCCGACCCAACTCTACGAAGACCCCGACCGAAGCGACAACACGTACACGTTCAGTTTCACGGTTGATGAACGGCCGGTGGAACCCATGCTTCGATTCCTTCCAGGTGCCTCTCGCACCACGCCGGATGTACCGGTTCCAGATGCACCCTACAGCATCAAAATCCGCGTCGACAACCTCGGTCAAACGGATGCGAGCAACCTCAACCTCGGTCTGGAACGGTTGATCGAGGACATTGGGTGGCAGCGCCTCAAGGACCAATCGCTCAACCTCGTGCCGGGCTCAAGCACCACGTCCGGCTACGCCTATGCCCAATTCGAAGACGTCCACGATGAGGTGGGGTCGGTCTCGTATCGTGCGGTCTTGAGCGGTTCGGGGGTGGAGTTGGAACACAACGAACTCCTGTTCAACGTCACCGTTGCAGACCTTCGGGAAGGTTCCCGTGTCGGCATTGATTTGGCGACCGGCGAAGTACCGGTCGATTTCATCGGCCTCAACGACGGAGGGCTCCTGTTTACTACCATCAATGGAGAACTTCACGCACGCACCATCACCTCCAGACTTGTGATGGTCGGCGGCGTGGTGCTGGAAGAGAATTGGGGCGGTGAACTGGCCGCTTACCAGCGAGATGACGGGTTGGTCCAGGTCGCGTGGACCCGTCGTTCCCTGAGCGTTGAGGGCTACATTCTCACCGACATCGCCATGACATCAATTTCATCCGGAGGCAAAACCACGCCGAAGCACTACCACATGCCGGCGCTCAAACTTTCGGAGGGTTCCTACTACAGTTTCGCCTTCGACCAACACGACGACACCATGGTGCTTGCGGGTTACCATCGAGATCTTTCGACGGGAGGGTCCTGGCAAGACGTCACTTCGCTGTTCGTTATTTCATCCACCTCTCCTGACAAAGGAACATCATGGTCAAGTCCCATCACGGTGCTCTCCGACCTCGACATCCGGCCCGGAGATACGCAGCCCCTGGGCGTCGGTTTGGGCGACGAATACCTCCACTTGCTCTACCAAGAATACCGGGACGATGTTTCGGGCATCGAGCGTGTCGGTCTCATGTACACCCATGGCTCTCACACCGTCCCTTCCTGGAGTTTCCAGTACTCGGTGGGCGACGAGGCTTCCTCACCTGTGCTCGAGGTGATGGTTGAAAACGGGGAAGACCGTGTGGTTGGCGCTTGGATTGAAGGTCAAGGCAAGGTGTCCAACGTCGTCGTTTCCAACACCAATTCGGTGTGGTCGGGCAACCAGCAGCAATCGCTGGCTCCCGGTGCCACCCATGTGGCCTTGGCGCAGCGCAGCGAAGGCCTCTACCTCTATCACGATGAAATCAACCTGAACGGTCCTGTCCACCGGCTGGGGCTCATCACCAACGCCGAAGGTGAGCCCATCAACGGGTTGTCGAACATGATCGACCAAGGCTTCCTCTTCGGCATCGGTGTCATGGAAGACGATACCATCCTCTGCTCCATCACGCCCAGTGGGCTGATGACGTTGAGCAACGTCGTCTCCACCGAAGCATCGAACAACGTCGGGTCATCACCGAGCACCCTTGAGACGCTCTTGGACTATCTTCCCGGTGATTCCAGGGAAGGGAAGCTGCGTATCCTCGGTCTCGGTCTCAGCGTCTTGGTCATCTTCCTCATTTCCATCGCCGTGGTCGTGCGTCGGTCTCGAAACGAAGTGGAGGAGTTACTCGAAGAGATGGCCGACGAAGAAGGTGAAATCGTTGAAATCATGATTTCACCTGAAACCGATGTTGGCCCGTTGTTGACCGTGGAAGACGAGGAGGAGGAACTCACGATTCAGGCTCCTGTGGCGGTGATGGACGATGAGGAGGCGACCCTTTCGGCCGAACTGGAGAAGAAACTCGAGGACGGCGAAGGCAACGCTCGACTTGAGCGGCGCATGAAGCGAAAACAACAGCGAGAGATGTCCGAGATGGCGGCTGCCCTGCAACAAGGCCTTCCACCTCTTCCCGGCGCCCTTCCACCCCTTCCCATGGCCAACTTGCCTCCACTCGACCCATCGGCCCCGCTGCCCACGCCGGCACTGCCCCTTCCGGACCTGAAGCGGGACGTGACCTGTCCCTCCTGTCAGGCGACCTTTGCCGTGAAGGATTTGATGCTCAAGCGGATGTCGTGCCCTGTATGTGGCGAAACCTTCGATCTGTGAGGCTTCATCATGTGCGGTATTTTTGGCTACCTCGGGCACCAACAAGCCCTCCCCATCCTCGTGGAAGGACTAAGGCGGTTGGAATACCGCGGGTACGATTCAACAGGCGTCGCCGTCGAACACGACGGTCAAATTGAGACCCACAAAACGGTTGGGAAAGTGGCCGACCTCAAAGCCATCCTTCCACCAATCGTCGAAGGAACGCTCGGCATCGCTCACACCCGTTGGGCCACCCACGGCGGTGTGACACAGGTCAATACGCACCCGCACGCCTCGGAAAACGACCGGGTTCATCTCGTCCACAACGGCATCATTGAGAATTTCCAGCAACTTCGCAAAGGCCTAGCCGCTCGTGGAATCACGTGCATCAGCGAGACCGATTCAGAGGTCATCGCTCAAATGATTGCCCTTGAGTTGGAGAAGGCCGCCACCCCCCTTGAGGCGGTTCAATCAACGCTTCGCCGCCTGCGCGGAACCTGGGGTCTTTGCATCCTGCTGAAAGATCATGACATGCTCATCTGTGCCCGCAACGGCTCACCGCTGATCATCGGCCAAGGCGACGGCGAGACCTTCGTTTCCAGCGATCCTCATCCACTCACCGCCCACACCCAGCGCGTCGTGTACCTCGAGGACGGGGACGTTGCGGTGATTCATCGCGACTCGTTCAGCATCACATCGATGAAGGGTCACAGCGTTGAACCCAGCATCACGGTGCTGGAAGATGCATGGGGCGAGGCCGAACTCGGCGATTCACCCCACTACATGTACAAAGAAATCTACGAACAACCCGACGCCCTTCGCCAGTGCATCTCCGGGCGTGTTGACCGGGACATGGGTACTGGACGTCTCGGTGGCATGGGGCTTGACCATTCCGCCCTCGTGCAAGCCCCGCATGTTCGTTTGCTCGGATGCGGCACGGCTGCATACGCTGCAGAAATCGGTCAAATGCTGATCGAAAAAATGGGTCGAATTCCAGCTGTGGCTCACATTTCAAGCGAATTTAGAAACAACGACACCGTGATTAATCCAAAGGCCATTTACCTCGCCGTTTCTCAATCAGGAGAAACAGCGGACACCATCTCAGCGGTAAAAGAAATCAAACTCAAAGGCGGCCAAGTCTTTGGCGTTGTCAACGTGGTTGGCTCCACCATCGCCCGCCTCTGTGGTCAAGGCGTCTACATTCACTCCGGACCTGAACAATCGGTGGCGTCCACCAAAGCGTTCACCAACATGGTCGCTGCACTGACCATCTTCGCTACGCAACTTGGCCGGACACGACATCTGTCCAAAGATGACGGACGGGAACTCATCGCACAACTCCAGCAGGCTCCTCATCTGATGGAGACGTATTTCGAAGATGTTGGGCCCATCGCAGAAGCCGTGGACCTCCTGTGCAAGGCCAATTCCGTGCTCTTCCTCGGGCGAGGGCTTTCAGCAACGGTGGCCAAAGAAGGAGCACTCAAGCTGATGGAACTCGCCTACATTCCGTGTTTGGCCTACCCTGCCGGCGAGATGAAACACGGCCCCATCGCCCTTCTTGAAGAGGGAAGTCCTGTTGTTGTCATTGCCCCCAACGACCATCTCAAAGAAAAGACGATGTCGGCGCTCCACGAAGTCAAGGCCCGTGGGGCGAAAGTGATCCTGATTCACGAGAAGGGCGATGCCATCGCCTCGGAGGGTGACGTCTCCATTGCCGTTCCTGCGATTCATCCTTGGCTGACCCCGCTGTTGACGGTGGTGCCGTTGCAACTGATGGCGTATGAAACGGCGCTTCGCCTTGGCCGTGATGTCGACCGGCCTCGAAACCTGGCCAAGTCGGTAACCGTTGAGTGATTTCACACGATGGTGAAACGCTGTTCGTTCTCTTTCCAGTTGAACGGCTTGTAGCCCAGCACGTGGTTGGTGTGGCGCATTTTGACGATGCCCAACTTTCGGGTGACATCGTCTCCGCTGCGCTCCATGACCAGATGCATCACGCCGTCCGAGAGGTAGTCCTCAACACCGTATTCACCGAACTGCTTGTGGTCCTCGCCGGTCATCTCACAGATGAAGAACGACGTTAGTTCAAGTCGGCGAACGGCTTCGAAGAGACGGAAGATTTCATCGCGAGGGTTTTCCATTTTTGTGAGGGTGAAGAAGGCCCCCAACGAGTCGAAGACCAGGAGTTCAAACCCGATCGATTGGCGGTACGACGTCAACTGCTTGATGAGTTGCCCCATCCAGTCTACACGGTTGCTCATGCCTTGTTCGTCGAGCTGGACACGCAGGTCGGCCAAGTCGATGATGGCAATTCGGTTTCGGACACGCGGGTCATCGACGTTCATGCCCATGTTGGCCATGTGTGAGCGGAGCGAGTCTTTGCCTTGTTCAAGGGTGACGTAAATCCCGCTGGTTTCCCCGTAAAGGACGGCGTTGTAGAGCATGGAGAAGGTCAGGCTCGACTTCATGGCGCCGGAGGCCCCTGCAACGATGCTGATGTGGCCCTGTGGGATGCCGCCCTGCATTTTCTCGTCGAGTCCTTCAATGTGGGTGGGGATACGTTCAATCTCGGACATGCGGCTCAAAGGATGGGTGGACATCGTGATTCTTCAATATCACCCACGCCATTCATGGCAATCTCCAAAGCCCGAGGTGCGATGTTGGCGTTATGGACGTCTGGCTGGCTTCCAATTCGCCGCGGCGATTCGCTCTGCTCGAGAGCATCTTCCCCCGCCTGCATCATGAGGGCCTTGACGATGTGGACGAGACCCCGCCCACGGGCACGGTTGAGGACCAAGTTCTCGCTATTTGCCAACGGAAAGCCGCCGCCATTCCAGCCTCAAATCATACCGTCGTCATCGTGGCCGACACGATGCTGAGCGACCCGGACGATCATTCCCTCAGCATGGGAAAACCCCGTGACCTCGCCCACGCTGCCACCATGCTTCACCGTCTCAGCGGTCGAAAGCATCAGGTATGGACGGCGACGGCCGTCCGGTGGAACGACACCTGGCACACGTGGTGCGAGTCAGCCGTCGTTTCCGTTTCCGACCTCGCGCCCGACCAACTGGAGGCCTTGCTGACCTCGGGTTCGTGGAAAGGGAAAGCGGGTGGCTATGATCTGGCCGGCCCCATGGGTGAATACGCTCAGTTGGTTGAAGGGGACACCTCGACCGTGCTGGGTCTCTCCGGTGGCGCCATGGCCTTCTTGGAATCCTTGGCTTCGTTGGATTGATTCAAAGCAGCGGGGTCAGCCCGAGTTCGTGCTTTTGCATGTCCACCACGACGTTGTGGCCCGGGACCATGAGCAGCTTGTCTTCGGCGTCCAGGGAAAAGACACTGACACGGGCTTGGTCAGCCATGTGCTTGATCTCACGTCTGCAGGCCATCTGATGGCTTTCCATGTGGACCAGTGGACGGAGGTCAACGATGGCGGTATCGCCTTGCATAACCCGTTCAAGCATGGGTCCGGTCGGGATGCGCTTCATCACGTCGGGCGCAATGTAGCGGAGCGCTTTGTCGGGCAGTGGTCGTTGGCGTTGAACTTCCATGCCGAGGTCGTGAAAGGCCTCCCCGTCGGGCGTCATCGGCCCGGTCCATCCCAGCGGTGGTGTTCTCAGTTGGCTGAGGTCAATGTCGGCCTCGCTCAACGGTGAGGGTGTTACCGTGGTCGTTGGTGATGGCTCCGGTGCAGACCGTGTCTCTGAATCGCCTTCCGGGCCGGAGGAGAGGGACACAGGTGCATTCGACGGAGGTGCAGCACGGGGAGGGGCGTTGGTATTGCCTTCTGGATCGGGAAGTCCAAAGAATTGCCACAAACTTCCCATGGTGCTGCCTCAAAAGTCCAAATCGTCAAGCAACGATTGCAACTCAGCCGATGCAGGGGTTGGTGGAGTTTGTGAAACTATGGGTTGAACGGGGGCAGGAGCGGGTTGATTCGCTGCGAGCCACTGTTCGCCGTAGTAGTTCCATTGTTCCATGGTCCAACCTTGCGGTAATCCTGCGACAGGAAGCGGTGGGCCGGCGTTCACCAGCGTCGGCTCAACGGGGGCAGTGGCGGCGGGTTGCGGTTCCATCGGGGCAGTTACAGCCTGTGTTGGAGCGGCGGCAGCAGGCTGTGCAGGGAGCGTGGCAACGTCCTTGGGCGCAGCGGCAAACTGGCTTTGTTCGAACATGCTGAAATCATCGGCAGGCGGACGCTGCCGAGTAAACAACAGGAAGACCACCAAACCGACGATGATGATGCCGAGCACACCGATGATGGCCGCCGTGGTGGTGCCCACGGCGCTGGTGATGCTTTCGATGAGCCCGTCGGCAGGAAGTTCAGCGACCACGATGGTCAGTTCTTTTTGCACTTGTTCGCCGTCGTCATCGGTCGCCGTCAGCACGACCGTCCAACTCCCCGCAGGGAGGTCGGTGATGGTCCAGGTGCCGCCGGTGAAGTCAACATCACCGGTCTTACTACCATCGAGGTCGGCGTCAAGGTGAGAACTGTCCCATTGGAAACCAAGGCTTTCCGAGTCGGTGGCAGAATCAAAGATGAAATCCGCTCCGTTCAAGGTCAAGTTTTCACCCTCCGTGAGGTTGGTGAAGGCCACTTGGGCGTTGAGGTACTCCCGTGGTGGCAGGTTCAGGACACTGACGTTCATGCTCTGCTGAGCGGTTGCACCGTCGTCGTCGGTGACGGTCACCGTAATCATTCGAACGCCCTTGGTCGACCACGAGGGGGCAACGGAGGGGCCGGTCAACTCGCAGTCGTTGTCAATGATGCCGTCGTTATCGCTGTCCACCTTGGCGTCAAGGTCCCAGCAGATGGTAAGGGTCTCGAGGTCGGATGTCGTATCCGATGCGGTCACGCTCAGGTTGAGGGCATCGTCTTCGAAGACCGGCGTGTTGCCGGGCAAGCCTTCAACGCTGGGTGGAACGTTGTGAACCATCACGGTGGCCTGCAGGACTTCGGAAGCCGCGCCGTCGGCGTCGATGGCACGGACTTGAACGATGTGTTCACCCGATGTGTTCCAAGCCACCAGTTCTTGCGAGGAAACACCGATGCTGGTGATGGTCCAGTTTTCATCGGCGAGGGAGGGGTACCACTGCACGATGACGGTGCCTTCGTCGTTTTCTGAATCACTGGCCGTGGCCTTCAGAACACCAACCTCGTCTTCGTTGATGTGCCAGGTGCCGTTTTCGTCGGGTTGCACCTCTTGTCCTCCCTTGGTCAAGGTCGGTGCTGAGATGGTCGGCGGGATGTTGAGGACCATCAATTCGCTGAAGATGGTGGTGGTGTCGCCATCGTCGTCGGTGGCCACAGCGGTGATGTTGATGGGTCCCTCAAACATGGGCGTGAAGGTGCAGGTGGGTTGCGTGACACCTTCGTTGCATTCGAGACCGGGCCACGTGATGGTTACCTGTTGTCCAGAGGGGGATGAGGTGTCGATGTCCTCGATGTCAACGGCTTCGATGGTGATCGGTGTTTCCACCTCCACCGCTTCAGGATGGGTTAGGTTGAACGCTGGGGCGCGATTAAGCACCACGACGTCAACGACCAGCTCGTCCGTGTCCAGTTCTTCGTCAACGACCAAGACCTTCACGCTCCATGTTCCGCTGTTTGACCAGTTCCATTGCGTCCAACAACCGGGTGCTTCGATGCGTTCGTAGGCTTCGCCGGGACGGTCTTGAATCTGGAATTCACAGTCCACATCGCCGCCGTCAATGTCAAAACTTCCCGTGGCGTTCAGCGTGACGTTTTCGAACGTGTACTTCCCTTCGTCAACGGTCATGGCTGCTGTGGGTGCGCGTCCAATAAAGATGGAAATGGAGGCGTCGTTGTTGCTCCGGTTGGCATCCGCCGTCACGTTCTGGTCGGGGTCGACGGTGAACGTCATGGCGGCCGTGCCGACCATCATGTTTGAGGGAACGGACCAGTTGACAAGGACCCGTTCTTCAGCGTACGGGGCAACGGCCGGAACGGCTTCTCGAAGAACAGTGTTGTCGGGTGTTTCTATTTCCATGACGGTGGCAGGAGCGGTCAGCACCCCACGGTTTTGGGCGGGGAGGGAGAAACTCAGCACGTCGCCCGGGAGAGCATTGTAGCCGATGGAGGCGCTCAGCGTGGTGGTGTCGCCGTTTCGTGTTCGCTCAACGATGACCGAACCGGCTTGAGCGATGAGGTCCACGCCCACGACGCTCAGATCTTGAACGATGGTGGTGGCGCCGACCACACGGGCAGCGGGGTCGTAGACCACCACGCCGTTGCTGGTGTGGTCGTCGCTCGCCGGCGTATCGTCGACTTCATCGGACACGTTGAGGGAAACCTGTGCTTGCCCGTTGTTGTCCGTTGTCGGGTTGAGGATGGTGCCTGCAATCTCGTAGCGAAGTTGCAGGTTGGTGTTCTTGATGGGGATGCTCGGGGAACCTGCGACGCTGTAGCCGATGGACACCTGTTCAATGGCGTCTGGGAGGGTGGCGGTGGTGGCTGTGCTGACCGTGATTTGCGTGTTGCGGCCACCGGGAGACGAGGCGGGAACCACGCTGTTGGAATCGGCCGGACTGTAGGTCTTCAAAATCCAATCAATGGTGAAGCCAGCGGGATTGACAATACGGTTCCAAACGCTTCCGCGAACTGCAGGACAGTACCAATTGAATCCGAGGTTCACGCCGGTAGCGTTCCATTCAGCGATCTTGTACGAATCATCACATCCGGTGTAGGAGGGTGAGGCGCCGTCCTCGACAGGGTCCTCGTTTTTGATGACCTGCCAGGAGTTGTTCTCGTCTTCTTGTGAATCAAATTCGGTGGGATCAAAATAGTCGGAGGTGCCGCTGACCTCGGTCTTGGCTTCAAATTCCATCCACCACTGGTCGCCGTTTCGCAGGGGGAAGTCGTAACGTTCCTTCGCCGGGGTGTAGGTGTTGTCGAAGGTCACGATGCCGAGGGTTTGTTCGAGGAAGCCGAGGTTGAACGGGCGAAACCGCACGTCGAGGGTGAAATCGCTGGTGATGGTGGCTAAATCCCTCGCTCGCAGGATATCAATCCCGTCGTAGTCAATGTTGAGTCGGCCGGTGACGCCTTCAAGGGTAGCGCCGCTGTTTCCCGAGGTGAAACTCCCGCTGATCTCCACTTCGTAGGCCAGCACCGTGTCGCCGTTGTTGTCGGTGGCGTAGAAGATGTCCGTGACCTCGTTGACGGTGTCTCCGGTCAGCGCGTTGAGTGAGGCGGAAACGTTGGCCTGGGCAAGGAGTTGAGAGACGTCGAATTTGGTTTCATACACCCATTCGTCCCCGATACGGTAATTGGGAACATCAACCGCACCCGATACACCTTGAGAGCGTCGCTCCTCGACGGTCTGTTCAAAGTGGATGGACGATTCAACCACGCCCAGTCCCATGGAAGTGAGGAAAAGGGCGACGAGAAACGCCGCCTGACAGGCTCGGCCGAACATGAACGGAGGTGTGCCTCCTGATACAAAAGAGGATGTCCTTTTTGCGATGGCTCAGCCCTGTGAATCAAGGTACTGTTGGCCGTAGTGTTCCCATTGCTCCAAAGTCCAACCTTCCGGAAGGCCGGTCGCGGGTAGGGGTGGTCCCGCATGGGTTTCCGTTCCCGGTGCCTGCTCCAAAGCCTGTTGGAAGAGATAGGCCGGTGGCGGCCCTTCAGGCCGTCGTTGTTGAATTCGCTCTTCTTGGGAGGTGAACAGGTCGGCGCTCAGCGACGTGTTGACCTCATCCCATGCATCGGTGGTGGCCTCAGGTTGCCGTCGCCGCCGTGAAAACAGACCCACGAGCAACAACATCAACACCAAAAGACTGAGCTGAGCGATGGGGTTGGCTTCTTCCCCGATCAAGGACGCTCCGAGGTTCTCCAGCGGGGTTCGGTCGGCCGGAAGCACGGCAAATGTCACCACTTTCGTTCCGGGGCGCTCAGGATCCTCGTCCCAAGCGATCACCTTGACCGATTGCACGCCGTCCTGCTTGAAGATGTACGAGACCGTCTTTCCGAGGAGGTCGGCGTCGTTGTCTGGAATCCCGTCTTCGTTGCTGTCCACCGTGACATCGATGTCCCAAGCCACGGTCAGGTCATTGATATCGGTCAGGGCATCGAGCGTGCTGCTGGCATCGAGGACGCATGCTTCGTAGGCCACGCATGAAATCGCACCGGTTCGGACGATGGGTGGCGTGTTCAGCACGAGCACTTCCAGCACTTCGCTGGTCGTCGCACCGTCGTCGTCGGTGACATGGTAGACAAGTTTGTGGGTGCCGCTCCGGTTCCAAGCGATGGTGAGGTCGTCGCCAATAACATCGCAGTCGTCATCGGCACTGCCAATGTCGTCAGAATCCATGCTGGGGTCAATGTCCCAACACCGGACCAAGGTGTCGATGTCCGAAGGCGTATCGGATGACGAACCTGAGACGCTGATGGTTTGCCCTTCCGCCACGGGCAAGACCGAAGCGATGGGCTCGATGGTCGGGGGGACGTTTTGTACACTCACCCACCGCTCTTCAATACCGCTTGATGCGCCTTCCGAGTCGGTCACTTCGAGGCGCATTTTGTGAAGGCCAGCTTCCAACCAGACCATCTCAAATTCGGACGTTCGCCCGTCAAACACTCGGATCAACGAGGGTTGGGCGTCATCGGGCCACCAGGTGTGCGTGAGGTCTTCGATGTCGTCGACCGAGTCTTGGGCTTGCCCTTTGATCGTCACCGTTTGGTCTTCGCTCACGTGCCAGGTGTCTTGAGCGTCCATCACCACCGGCCCATCGTCGTCCACCATCTGGACGTTGATGCTGTGGGGTCGGATGTTCGTGAATTTGACATCAAAGGTGGCGGTGGCGGTCGCCCGGTCGTCGTCGGTTCCCACGGCGGTGAAGGTTTTCCATCCCTCCGTGGTAGAGGTCGTGGTGCACACTCGGGTGTAGTACCCTTCCTTGCAGTTGGCACCCGGCCAATAGATGTCCACCACGCCGGGCCACACCTTTTCGGAATCGGAATCGTTGGCGTAGGCATAGAGCGTAATCGGGTATTCCACCTTCGCTTCGGTTCGCTGGCTTCGAACCTCGATCTTTGGTGCTCGGTTTTCGACGGTCACGTTGAGGATCATCACGGCTTCATCTCGTTCCTCGTCTTCGACCGTGATTTCAACGGGGTAGACGCCATCGTCAATCCACGTGTAGTTGAGCATGCACGATGGAGAAGCGATGCGCTCGTAGTCCCACGTGCGTGTGCCGTCGTCAAAGGGAACCCAAAACTCACAGGACACGTCGCCGCCGTCCTCATCGAAACTCCCACTGGCGTTGATGTGGATGGTGTCGTCGGTCAGGCCGGTCGGCTCTGATGCCACCGGCGTTGGCAGCCGACCGACGAACAGTTCAATTCGTCCGAGGTTGTTCTGCACGTCCGCATCCGCCGTGTTGAGGCGACTCACATCGGCTTCCCACAGCAGTTCAACCGTGCCGATGGAGGTGTTTGCTGGCACCTCCCAGAATCCGAACATCTTGTGCGCCTGGTAAGTGGCAAGGGCAGGGAGTTGGTCGGTGGTAACAGTCCCGTCGGGAAGTGTCAGTTGTGCATCGGTGGCCACGGAGGTGGTGATGCCCCGATTTTTGATGGAGACTTCAATGTCCATGTAATCGCCGGGCAGGACGTTGAAGCCTGAAATGGCGTTGAGTGGGGTGGTCGTGCAGACATCGCCAATGCACCGTGTTCTGAGCATGTTCACAGCATCAACCTCGGCAAAAACATCCAACCCGACGAGGTACTCATCGAGGGTCACCGTGGCAGCACCGACGCGGTTTCCCGCTTTGGCCACGAGTCCGTGGCTGGCATAATCGAGCACCGTGGCCGAGGAATCAACGGCATCACCCACGTTCAACTCGGTCCATGCACTGCCGTTGGCTGCCGTGGTGAGGGTGGTGAGGAAACCCTCCGCTTCGTGGTGGAGGTCAAGTTGCAATCCGGCCACGTTGGAGAAGCAGGATGAGGAGGCGTTCACCCAAACCTGCATGGGGGAATTGAGGGCGGTGATGCTTCGCTCGGGAACGACCTCGAGGCAGTCTGCTCGGCTGCCTGGATTGGTGTAGGGTTCAACGCCCGTGGCGCCGACGGGATCGTATCGCTTCAGCTTGAAATCAATGGTGAGTCCGATGTCGTCGTTGGTGTGAAGCCAAGCATAATTGCGGACTTCGGGGCAGTACCAGCGGAAACCCTCCGAGATACCCTCGCTGTTGAACGAGGTCATCTCATACGATTCGTTACACCCGCCGTAGTCAATGCTTTGGCCGATCATGTTCTGTGGCTTTCCAACATCAGACACCACCCAGGTGGTGGTGTTGGTGTCGGTCTCAGGGGGTGGGAAGGGGGTGATGTAGTCGCTTTGGCCCGACCATTGCGAAGAGGACGTGGTGGTGGTGGTCCAACGTTCGTCCATGCGGAGCGGGAAATCGTAGTTCTCGTTCACAGGCGAATAGGTGGTCGTGATGGTGATGTCGCCGAGAATTTGTTCGAGGAAGGAGATCCCGCTGGGAACAAAGCGAATGTACAGGTCAAGGTCGCTTCGGATGGGGGCAAGATCGCTGACGCGTAGGTATTCTGTTTGGGTGAACTGGATGTAGACGTTGCCGGTGTAGCCCTCCAGCGAGACGCCGGATTTGTCAAAGTTGGCCGATGTTCGCAGAGTGTAGGCCACGACGGACATGTTGTCCACGTTCTGCGTCGTGATGCCGGTCACTTCTGAGGTGGTGTCGCCTTGGATTTCTCCGACGGTGGCGTCAACACCGGTGTCCGTGACCAAAATGGTCGGGTCGAAAGTTCCGGAGTAGATCCAACGGTCGCCAATGCGCCACGTTGGCACATCGGAGACGCCCGGGTCGCCTGCGACGGTGTGGTTTACGGATGGCTCAGGCAAGACCTGATGTTGAATCGGAAGAAGGCTGGCCAGCAACAACAGGACCAAGGCCACGGGGAGCGTACGGTGCCAGCGTCCCTCTCCCATGGTGATGGGACGGAGGACCGAGGCCATCAAGCCTTCTCTCCCAGCCCTACGGGCTGTAAGCCTCAGAGCAAGTCAGCCAGTTCGTCCTTGATGATCTCAACGGCCTCGAGAATCTCGTCCTTGTGGCGGGCACCGGTGATGACCATCTTTCCGGAGCCGAAGATGAGACAGACCACCTTCGGGTCGTCAAGTCGGTAGATGAGGCCGGGGAACTGCTCAGGCTCGTATTCCACCTTGTCAAAGGGCAGGTGGAAGGTCAAGTGGTTGAGGTTGAGTTTGCGGGGCACGCCTGCTTGTGGCTCGCCGGTGAATTTGTCCACGCCGTCGTAGTCTTCAGGGTAGTGAAGAGCATAGGTGGCGACCATGTTTTGGACCTCAATGGTGACGTCCTTGAGGTCCCAAGTTTCAATTCCAGCAGCTCGCAAATCCTTGATCATGCGGTCAATACCGGTGTGGATGTTGTCCTCGTCTTTTCCGCCGGTGCAGACAGCACGGCCGGAGCGGAACATGAGGATCGCAAGTTTGGGCTCGGTGACACGGTAGACCACACCTGGGAACTGCTCTGGCTCGTACTCACAGTTGAGTTGGATGGCGATGTCAGGGAGGTCGAGTTCTTCTGCAACACGGGTGCTGGCAACTACGTTCACAACGGTAAGGCGTTCTTCATCGGTGGTCATATAAAGGCCGAATGCCCTTTAGTATATAAAAGGAATTTCGGCACCCAACGTCGGTCACGGCCCTGAAACTCAATGTTCTCGAGTTCTAGCTGCGCTCGATGCGTACGCCTTCGTTGCCAATGCGAGAAATGAGGGTGCGGCCACCGGCCAGCTCGATGGCTTCGCTGGTTTGTTTTGGATCCCGTGTCAGCGCCACCATGCATCCTCCTCCGCCTGCACCGGTTAACTTTGCACCCAGTGACGAGGGCATGGCGGCTTGGATGAGTGCCTCGAGCTCAGGTGAAGAAACGCCAAGGTTTCGCAACAACAGATGGTTTTCGCTCATGGCATGGCCCACCGCTTCATAGTCGCCGTCGATCAACGCTGCAAGTCCCCGGCGAGCAACGGTCCCGATGGCCTCGATTTCTCGCATTCTCGTCGGTTCTGCAGCCAGGGCGTCGGCGACCATGGCCACTTGTTTTGAGGTGGGAGCGAAGACGCCGGTGTTGCCAAGCACGAGAAAGACCTCGCTTTCGGGTGGTGCGAGGTGGTGAACCTCCCACGAACGCTTCCCTTCGGGCGTGGTCAATTGTCGAGTGTACAGGTGCTTTGCAGCCCCTTCAACACGGTCGGACAGCACGACCACGCCGCCTTCCACACTGGTCGAGGCGTCCATGGGCGAAGCGCGGCCCTGTTGGGCATGGGCTTCAGCCCGATGTGCAACAGCGCTCAATCCGTCCCGGTCAATGCCCTTTGAGGGGTTGGCCAAACGGTGCATGGCGGCACCTACGGCAGCGCTGAGTGCGGCACTGGAACCCAACCCCGACGCTCGAGGGATGTCGCCTGAGATGTGAAGGGCCATGGGCTCGCTGTCCGACAACCACCGGTCTCTCAGCATCGTGATGTGTGGGTGGCGATCCGGGTCAAGGGCGCTCCCGTCAACGCTCCATGAAGCGGCCTTGGTGGCCGAAATCGAAAGCCGTTGTTCAATGGCCACCGCCACGGCAGGTTGGCCGTAAACCACGGCGTGCTCGCCAAAGAGGATGCATTTGCCGGGGGCGCTGGCAGCCACAAGCACCTCCGCCTCACCCATAATTCTTTCACGGGCTTCGGCTTCATATTCCTTCTTGCACATCGTCGTGATTCCTTCGCCATTTGACGGTGGATTCAAAGTGCGTCTTGACCTCGCAAGGGCAGCGGCACAGCGCCGACATGGTGAGCACAGTGGAACATCCGTTGTTTTTGGATTACGGCCCCGTCCCCGGTTGGGCCATTCTCTTGGTGTTGTTTGGCGTCTCTGGTGGCTTCTTTGGCTATCAGGTGTGGAAGGCCAGCAAGCTTGTCCTGAAGGGCAAACCGGAGAACCGATTTGACAATTGGGGGGCACGAATTTCTGAGGTACTGAGTGGATGGCTCGGTCAGAAAAAAGTGCTCAAGGATCGCATCGCCGGTGGGATTCACGTCCTCATGTTCTGGGGTTTCCTCATGCTGTCCACCGACATGTTCGACCTCGCCAGCGGCAACCAGTTCTCACAAAAGGTGCTCCCCGAAATCGTACGTGGGCCTTGGAACCTCATGGTTGAGGTGGGCTACACCATCGCGTTCGTCGGCTGTGTGTTGGCGTTGATTCGCCGTGTGGTGTTCACGCCGGAGAAGCTCAAGGGCAAGTCCCAACTCGAAGGCAACGTCATCCTGCTGCTCATCATGACCATCACCACCACGTCGTTCGTGGTTGAAGCCGGTGAGTCCACCGTTTCCTCTACGTGGGAGCCCATTGGATACTGGGTGTACGCTACCCTGGCACCTGCTGCGAGCATCGTCATCGCCGCCTACTGGGCTCACATGCTTGCCATCTGTGTTTTCCTGTTCCTCATCCCGCTCTCCAAGCACATGCACTTGGTGATGGCCTTCCCGAACGTGTTCTTCCACGACCTCCGCCCCATGGCCACCATGGAGCCGCTGGCCCGTGGTGAAAACGGCAAGGCCGTCTTGCTCGATGACCTCGATGTGGAGTCCTTTGGTGCCGTTAACTACACCGATTTCACCTGGCGAGACCTCATCGACGGCTGGGCCTGCACCTCGTGTGCTCGCTGCCAAGACGTCTGTCCGGCGTACGCCAGTGGCAAGGACCTCAACCCGATGCAGATCATTCATGACGTTCGCCATTACGCCAACGACCACGCCACGACCTTGTTCGCCGACGAGACACCCGAGGAGGACATCATCGCTCGCTTCGGCGAAGGCGCCATTTGGGCCTGCACGACCTGCCACGCCTGCGTTGAGGCTTGCCCCATCTACATCGACCACGTGCCCAAGCTGACCGATGCTCGACGCCACCTGATGATGGAGCGCATGGAGTTCGACGAGAGCGTTGAGGAGACGGTCATGCCGCTCATGGCCACGATCGAGAACCTTGAATCCGATTCCAACCCCTATGGCCTGCCCGCCCACGAGCGTGGTGATTGGGCCGATGGACTTGACGTGAAGGTGGCAGAGCCAGCCGAATACATCTACTTCGCAGGTTGCGCCGCCTCCTTTGACGAGCGCAACAAGAAGGTCGCCAGGGACACCATCAGCATCATGAAAGAAGCCGGCCTTGATGTCGGCATCCTCGGCATGCAGGAAGGTTGCAGCGGTGACGCAGCCCGCCGTGCTGGCAACGAGTACCTGTTCCAGATGCTCGCCGAGACCAACCTGTCCACCTTCGAAGAAATCGGGGTCAAGAAGATCGTCGCTTCCTGCCCGCACTGCTTCCACACGCTTGGAAAGGAGTACAAGGACTACGGCGGAGAAGACATTGAAGTCATGCACCACTCCCAACTCATCAGCCACTTGCAAACCGAAGGCAAACTCCCTCAGCCCAAGCACGACGGCTCGGTGACCTTCCACGACCCGTGCTACCTCGGGCGCATTGGTGGCGAATTGGATGCGCCCCGCGCCGCCATTGGCGGCGTGGATGTTGAAGCCGAACGCCACGGGCGGGACTCCTTCTGTTGCGGTGCCGGCGGTGCCCAAATGTGGATGGAAGAGCACGTCGACGAAGGCTACGACCGTGTTAACGTGATTCGCTCGAAGGAACTCGCTGCTACCGGTGCCGATACCGTGGCCGTGGGTTGTCCGTTCTGTTCGACCATGGTCACCGACGGCTTGAGCGCCATCGGTGCGGAAATGGAAGTCAAGGACGTGGCCGAGTTGGTGTGGGAACAAATCAAGGCCAACGACGCCAAGATCGAAGCCGCCAAAGCTTCAGCCGAACCGGCGGCTGAACCTGCTGAAGCCTGAGGTTGAGGCGTGCTCAACCACGACGACCAGCACGCCCTGCTGCAGTGGTACGACGAGCACCAGCGGGCGTTGCCGTGGCGACAAACCAACGACCCGTGGCACATTCTTCTCAGTGAGATTCTTCTGCAGCAAACCCAAGTAAGTCGTGGTTTGGTGTACTGGCAGCGGATGGTTGAGACGTTTCCGACCATTGCTTCAATGGCGGATGCTCCGGTTGATGCCGTGCTGAAGGCGTGGGAAGGTGCGGGCTACTACAGCCGGGCTCGTCGTCTTCATGCCCTCAGCCAACGCGTCATGCTTCCAAAGACCGAAGGCGGATTCGACGGTCGATTGCCTTCAACGTACGACGAACTGCTGTTGCTTCCCGGCATTGGGCCTTACACCGCTGCCGCCGTGGCCAGCATCGCGTTCGGTCAGCCCGTGGCCTGCGTTGACGGCAACATCCGTCGGGTGATGGCGCGACAGACCGCTCAGCCCGAGCCGACACCAAAGCAGGTTCAGGCGTGGGCTGACGCCTCGCTCGAAGTCGAAAGGCCTGGCGATTGGAATCAGGCGCTGATGGAGTTGGGGGCGACGGTCTGCACGCCCAAACGGGTCGGATGCAGTCGATGCCCTGTCGCTTCTTCGTGTCAAGGACGTTCCACGCCAGAACGCTACCCGCTTCCCAAGCAACAACAAACCAAGGCGGTCATCCTGACCGCCATCGTCGACCATGACGACCGAGGTCGCCCGGTGCTCAAACAGCGACCACCGAGCGGACTGTTCGGAGGCATGTGGGGGCCGGTGTACGCGGACGGGCGAAGGGAGGGAGGCTCGACCTACGTCGAGGCAGGTGTTGTCAACCACCAACTCAGCCATCGGTCGATGACCGTTCATGTCTTGGTCGGAACATCTGCTGCCGGTGAAACGGGCACAGAACCAAGTGCCGTGGCCTGTTCAACCCTCGACGAGAAGGTGTTGGCCATGGCTTCACAAAGGTTGTTGGAGGAGAGGTCATGATGGCGAACCAGGATGGAAACATGAGGGGTGATGCGTGATGGAGAAACTGCACCGCTTCGAAGACGACTGGACCGCCATCTCCGAGCATTTCCGTCTCATGTTCAACGGCATAGGCCACCTCTCCATCACCGAGGATTTTCTGACCTTCAGGTCGCTGCCGCCTTCTGTCGCCACGGGGATTTCGATCACCCGCTCGGGTGAGCTAGTGGCCAACATGCCTCTGCATGCGATCAAAAGCGTGTTTGACACGGTGGCGTTCTCGTCGGACTTGACCTCGCTGACCTTGGGAGGTGAAGGAGGAACGTACACCTACACCGTTCCGCCAGCCCTGCTTGCGCTGCGCTCAACTTGATGCTTCGATTTGGTGGTTCCACCCTGTCGTTTCGTCAAACACGGCGGTCTCTGTCAGTGCCCAAACCGATTGGATGTAGGATTGATTGGTTTCCTTTCCAATCTCGACATGGAAGGCGTAGCCCTGTGGGTTCACGAACACGGCATGTGGAATGGACTTGGCTTCGATGTCTATGGCGAGGTCGGGGTGAAGGATGAACGGCCGGTTGACGGTGCGGTTAAGGTTCTGCTCGGTGGTGTTGTGCCACTCGCTCATGTTTGCGTATTCTTCGCGTGATTCTCGGGAGAAGACCACGATTCGCTCGGCAGGAACGGTCAGGTCGTAGGCGTCCAATGTCGTTTCACAGTGGGTGCACCACGGGGCGGAAAAGTAAGCCAGGTAGGATTGGTTGGTGAACGCCTCGCTGGTGTGGCTCATGTTGGTGTGATCCACACCTTCCCAAGCTGGAAACACGGTCGCCACCGGTAGCACCGGCGCTTCTTCCTCCTCAGATGCAGGTTGTTCCTCGACGCATCCCGCAAGCATGAGGGTCATGGCGATGAGTCCAACCATGGCTCTTCTCATAATCCCACCCGGAGAGAACGGTGGGGTGGACCCTCATGAGGCTTGCTCTTTGGCGAGCAATTCGTAGCGAAACGAAGCGAGGCAAAGCATCAGGCCAGCCACCAGAACGTACTCGGCCGGGGCTGCGACGACAATGCCGCTTTGGGCTTGGTTGAGGAATTCAACCGTCGTCAGTCCGGTGGGGTCGACGTTGCTGGCGGCGGACTGGAAGGCCACTACCATGACAACAAAGCCGACCGCTGCCATGGTGAAGCCGATCCTTCTCCATCGTCGACCGGTGTTCGTGGCCATGTCGCCCATGGCCCAACCGGCGGTGAACGCCCAAGCAACGCCTCCCCCAAACGCCAGCATCGCCGTGAGAATGTGAGGGTTGATGTGGTCGTACATGTCGTAATGGCTGACCAACACGGTGTTGGCCGACGCCAAGACGCCGAGCAACGAGGCGACAAACCATGTTCGTGGTCGTGCGGCTTCGAGTTCGTGGTAGAGGTGCCAAGCATAGGCCATCTGGCATACACCACCCAGGGTCAATCCCACGGTGAACACGAGGTCTTGGAGGCCTCGGTAATCGGTTTCAGAAATGAAGAACGGTATGGCACGAGGTTGGTCGAAGAGGTGAATCAGGGTGGCCGCTACGACGGTGATGGTGGGAATCAACCATGCACCGGAAGCGACCAGCAGGCCTTGTTCACGGTTCAGAGGAAGACGTCGACCGTATCTTGGATGCACGTGTCAAAATCCTCCCATGTCATGCCGAGAACCTTCTCGGCTTTGGCACTTGAGTAGTTGGTGTCGCCGCCCATCATGTTCTTGGCCACGGCGCGTGTAAGGTAGCGTTGACGTCCAAATTTCCCTCCCAACCAGTCTTGGAACACGGCCAGTGGAACGAGGGTGTTGGGCAGGCTGTACTTCGGTGCTTTGGTGGTCGGATTGAGCGTGCGGATGCGCTTGCAAATTGTAGCCAGCGTGAGGTTGGCGTGGGGGGCGAGGATGAAGCGCCCCTCCGCTTCATCCACTTCGAAGGCCCGTCGGTGGGCTCGAGCGACGTCTCGGACGTGAACCACGGACATGGGAAATTTGGGGGCGACGGGGTAGTTGCCAGCAATAGCGTCTTGGAAGAAGTCCACGCTGGGTGTCGGTCGAACAAATCCACCACCCAACACAGCGGTGGGGTTGATGACGCGGACATCGAGCCCCAGCTCTTCTGCAAGCCTCCAAGCCAGACGTTCGGATTGGGTCTTGGCAACGGTGTAAGGAAGGGAGGTGTCGGTGTTCCATGCCGCCTCGTCTTTGACCTGACCTTTCGGCGATGTGCCGACCGCAGCGGTGCTTGAGGTGTAGACGATGCGCTGGATGCCGGCTTCTGCGGCGGCGTGCAGCAGATGCGTGGTGCCCTTGTTGGCCGTGTCTAGGATTTCGGCGGCGCTTCCTCGCGTGGAGTACATCGTAGCGGTGTGAAACAAACCGTCACAGCCGCTCAGATGCGTTGCCCAACCGTCGGCATCGAGGACGTCTCCCTCAACGAGTTCCAACCGGTCCTCGCACCCGAGTTCAGTTGCATGGGCGCGAACATGGTCTGTTTTTTCGGCGTCGTTGAGGTTCCGCACCGACCCTCGCACGGCGTAGCCGTGTTCGAGCAAGTCCCGAACGATGTGATTCCCGATGTGACCGTTGACACCCGTGACGAAGATGCGTTTTGGTGATTCATCGGCCATACGGCGGGCGACACAGGGGTCCCGTATGAACCTTCAAGTGCAACCCGCCGCCACCCCGAGATGAGCCCATGCCCATTCGTCTGCACGATACCCGCCGTCGCGAAAAGGTGAACTTCACCACGCTGGAGCCCGGAAAAGTCTCCATGTACGTCTGCGGTGTTACGGTGTACGACCGATGTCATCTGGGCCACGCACGCTGTTATCTGGCCTTTGATTTGATTCATCGTTGGCTTGAATCCAGTGGATACGACGTTCAGTACGTTCAAAATTTCACCGACATCGACGACAAAATCATCCACCGAGCCAACGAACTGGACGGTGACTGGAAGGCTCTGGTCGATCAGAACATTGAGGCCTACTACGAGGACATGGATGCGCTCAACATCTTGCGGGCTGATGAATACCCGCGATGCACGGACTACGTTGATGAAATGGTCCGCATCACGACGGACCTCATCGAGAAGGGTCACGCTTACGAGGCTGACGACGGCGTCTATTTTGATGTGGAATCTGCCCCCGAAAAATACGGGCAACTGACCGGTCAATCCATTGACGCCGTTCGTTCGGGCGCAGGAGGACGCGTGGGCGAGACAGGCTCGGGAAAGCGAGATCACAAGGACTTCGCCTTGTGGAAGGCTGCGAAACCGGGCGAACCCACGTGGGACTCGCCTTGGGGCCCGGGCCGGCCTGGCTGGCACATCGAGTGCACGGCGATGTCCATGGACCACTTCGGCAAAGAGTTCGACATCCACGGTGGCGGTCACGACCTCCGTTTCCCACACCACGAAGCAGAAATTTGTCAGGGCGAGTGCCACACCGGCCATTCTCCTGTGGTTCATCATTGGCTTCACAACGGCTTCGTCAACATCGACGGCGAGAAGATGAGCAAATCCCTCGGCAATTTTTGGACCATCCGTGATATTCTCACCAAGGTGGACGCCATGGTGCTGCGTTTTGCTCTCATCAACGCCCACTATCGCTCACCCATCGATATGAACGAGACCCTGCTCAACGACGCTGAGCGAAATTACAATCGGTTGTTGGCCTGTTATGTTGAGGCGCTCAAGGCACTTGGCAATGGCCCCACCGTTCATCTCCCCCACCCCGACCTCGCATCGCCTCATCCACTCGCACGAGCCACCGGGTTGCTCGAGAAGATGGGCGAAGGCTTTGCTCAAGCCATGGACGACGATTTCAACTCCCGGGAAGCCGTGGCCAAGGTCCTCGGCATGGTGCGGGAAATCACCAAAACCCTCAGCATGGACATGGACGAGGCTGACCGGGAGGCCTTTGCCGCTTACGCCGTCGATCTTCTTGAGGAAACGGCGGGTCGCGTGCTCGGCGTGCTTCCCTCCCAAGAGGTGGCTCTTGCGGAGCCGGAGGAGGATCCACGAAAAGCCGAAATCGCCGATCAGGTTGAGGCACTTCTCCTGCAGCGAAGTGAGGCCCGGGCCAGCAAAGATTGGGCCCGTGCCGACAGCATCCGCGATGAGCTGAACGCCCTCGGCGTGGTGGTGACCGACACGGCCACCGGGCCGGAATGGGACCTTGCCTGATCACTCCGTCTCGTCCGAGGGAACTTCCAACGGTGGGAGCGCAGGCACGAAGCCGGTGGAGCTCGGTGCGTCATCAATCGCCGCAGCCTCGGCCGCTTCTTCCTGTTCGTCCCACATTTTCTCAATCTGAACCTCGGCTGCCAGGGCGTCTTCCCCGCCTCTTGACACGACGTACAGGCCGACGAGCAACAGGACAACGATGACAAAGAACAGCAGCAGGGCTTGCTGCTCAACATCGTCATCCTCGGCTTGCGATGTGTCGACGGGGACGGTGGTTTGTCCGTTGTCGCCGTTGTTGCCGGTGTCTGTGGTACCGGTGCCGTCGTTGGCCCCCGTACCGTCGGTCGTCTGATTGGTGGAATCGTCCGGTCCGTTGTCAGGTTCATCGACGGTGCACGGTGGTACGCTTCCGTCTTCGCAGGGTTCGGGTTCTTCCACTTCAACCACTTCGAATTCGGTGATGACTGGAAGGGTTTCTTCTCGGTCGTAATAGCGGTCGTACAGCAAGGACATGTCCCACTGGTAGTTGGCCGTCGAGGAGCCGTTCAGGACGTTGAAGTACCGCTCATCGCCGTAGGTGTACCACGGGTCAAGTCCGACGTAACCCATGTCTCGGGTGACGCTGTCAAAGTCGTTGGCGTCGCCGAAGGCCGCTCTCATTTCCTCGGTGTCAAACCGCATGGCCATGGTCAGGTTTTCGACGATGCTCGCCCATGTTTGTGCGCCTTCGGGCGCCGCCAAGTACGTGACGTCAACGGCTTTGCCGAATTTACCGGCCGGTTCGGTGTCGTCACCCTTCAGGGCCGTCATGATGTCTTGGTCGCCGTACACGGCCAAGCCACCGACCACGGTCAAGCGAACATCGGGGTCCACGGCGTTGATGAGGTTCCGGTAAGGATTGGCATCGATGTTGTCAACGACCACCAGATCGGCGACCTTGCCGGCTTCGATGGTACCGACTTCAACGTCCCAGTTGGTCGCTTGGGCGGCGCTGCTGGTCACCATCTCGACCAGTTCGTAATCGGTGAAGATGTCGCCGAGCATTTCGTCGTCCCAGAGGTCGGCCACCTTCAGTTCGTGGAGAGGGGATTTGGAACCTGAGGGGGCCCAGTCCGGGGCGAGCGTGATGTGGACGCCGGCTGCTTTGGCGGCTGCAATGTCGGCGGTCTGCCCGTAGAGCAAGAGGTTGGAAAGAGGCGACCAAACGAGCGTCGCGCCCACGTCCGCCATCTTGGTGAATTCTTGGTCCGTGAGGGCCACGCCGTGAATCAGCACCAATTCACCGACCAAGAGGTTGTTCTGTACGAGGATGTCAAACTCCGCCCTGCTGCGTTCGTCAACGCCTTCAGCGATGTGGATGAACCAAGCGTCAAGTTCACCGCTGGCGTTGCCGGTTTTGATGTGGTTGCCGATGTAATCGGAGGTCAACTCCGTGACCTTGGTGTGGATTTCGTCCCTGCCGAAGTTGTAGTCCTCGATGTTTCGTGAGAGGACGGTTGCGTAGCTGTCATCGGGGTTGCTCGGGCCGCCTTGGGCTGCCGTCGCACCACCGACGATGGATTTCATCTCGATGTACTTCATGGCTTCAGATTCCATGTTCCAGTACGGTCCGGAGTGAACCAGCATCTTTGGCTTCGTAACCTGCTCGCTGTAGTCTGGATGGTTCTTCCATTCGTAGCGATTGTTGTAGCCACCCCAAGCGTTGCGGTTGTTTTCAGGGAGGTGGGGGGTCATGTCCCAGAGCGGGGCCTGGTTGTAGTGCAGGTGGTTGTGGAGGTCAAGCATCCCGGGGTAGATGGTGCCGTTGGTCTCAATGACGGGAACGTTCGTTAATTGGATGTCGGATGGGACTTGGTTTTCCCAGACAGCTTCGATCATGCCGTCCTTGACCAATACGTGTCCCTCGTTGATGACGTCGGCTTCGCCGGTCATGGGGACGATGCGCCCTTTCAGAACGTAGGCGCCTTCGTGCACGTTGTCGTTCAAACCATAGCAGCGAACCATGTTCTGAGCGACCGGATAACTCGCATCGTCGCCCCAGCCGGGGGTGGGGGGGTTGACTTTCGTGATGGTGCCGTTGAGGGCTTTGACGTAGGACGTGTCCCACCACGAGTCTTCAGCTCCGTATGACAGTGTGTCAACTACGTTGCCGGAGGCGTCGGCGATGGTAGCGGTGTCGCCGTCCCAATAATCCAACTCAATTCTGGAACTGGCTCGGAAGATGACGATGTAGTCGTTTGGCGCAATGGTCGTGTTCCATGCCAGTCGGCACGGCGCGGAGCCACCTTCAGCCACGTCATCCAAGAGCCAGTCCGAGACATCCACGGGGTCGGTGCCTGCATTCCACAACTCGATGAATTGGTCGGAAGAAGAGCCGATGTCGCCGTCGTTGTTCCAATCGGTGCCGTTGTATTGTTCGGAGGAGGCTGAGACCAGAATCTCACTGATTCGGACGTCCGAACTTCTGGCATTGACCTCGTTGACCGTGGTTTGGTCGAAGGACATCACCGTGCTGGTGGTTTGGCCCAGAAACATGGCAACAAGAAGAACAGCGATGATGAGGCGGCGGGCCATGGCACCTCGAGTCTGTGGCGGCTGATAAGCCCGTTCCTCCGGCGGTACCAGCACAGGAGTTGAAAAAGGCTGGATGTGCGGGTAGAGGTATGGCCACCCTTGACATCAGCGAACCGATGTTCGCCGAGACGATTGAAAGCAACGAACTCGTCATCCTTGATTTTTGGGCTGAATGGTGTGGCCCCTGCAAGGCCTACGGGCCCGTGTACGAGCGCGTCTCCGAAGGCTTCCCCGACGTGGTGTTTGGCAAGATCAACACCGAAGAGCAACAGGCGCTTGCCGGTATGTTTGGCATCCGTTCCATCCCGACCACCATTGCGTTCAAGGAAGGTATCGGTGTGTTCATGCAGCCCGGAGCCCTTCCTGAGGACGCCCTCAAGGACTTGGTCGAGAAACTCAAGGAACTCGACATGGACGAAGTTCGCGCAGAACTCGCCGCCCAGGAAGAAGCTGCCTCCGAGGACGCCGGCAACGAGTGATACGCACCTCTCCGATTGGTTCAAAGCAAGCCAACAACCCCCCTGTCTCATGGACCTCAAGCCTGTGTTGGTGGTGCTGCTCTTTTCGACGAGCATGCTTGCTGGCTGTTTTGGCGAGGAGACCCTTGAGGAATTGATGGAGGGTGATACGGATGTCTACCCTGAACCGTGGGACCGAGCTGACCTCACCTACGATGCAACCGACATCTACGCACGGGTGAGCGTTAACGGCTCGTACGCCATCGACGCGGTGCGGTCTGTGTACGTGCCCGTGCCAACGATCACCGCTGCTGACGGTGGTGCTGGGCTCACCGGGGATGCCACCGTTCACCTCGGCCTTTGGTTGCCAGTCATCGACGGATGTGACTGGGAGAGTGAATCGCTTGATCCCTCGTGCCAGGTCCCCGTTATCGCCGAGGTCGGTCCGTACTACAACGACGGCGACGTCGATGCGCTGACACCAGCCGATCGACTGGGCAAGATGCTGATTGAGAACTACGTCCCTCACGGCTACGGCGTCGCTCAAGTATCGGTCTTTGGCACCGGCGAGTCCAATCACTGCATGGACCTCATGGGCACCGACGAGCAGCGCGGCATTGACGCTGCAGTATCGTGGCTTGGCACCCAAGCATGGTCCAACGGCAAGGTCGGCATGATTGGCAAATCCTACGACGGTTCAACCCCCTGGCAGGCCGCTACCTTTGGCAACCCTCACCTGGCCACCATTGTGCCCATGTCGGGTCTCATCGGTGTTCACGAGTTGATGTGGCGCAACGGCAGCATGGAAGCCCGTGGTATGATCATGCACAACGGCGTTTACGGTTCGTTTGGCATCGATGGCGACACGGAAGACTCGCACACCCTGTGTGAAGGCTACATGGAGGGCTACTTCAACGGTCCAGCAGCCTATCTCACCGGCGGCATGGTCACGTACGCCGGCAACGACTATTGGACCGAACGCTCCTTCCTTGACCGTGTGATTGAGAACTACAACGGCTCGGTCTACATCATCCAAGGCATGCAGGATTGGAACGTCGACCCGCACATGTCCTTCCCCACTCACCAAATTGTGGCCGACGCTGGCATTGAGATCAAGACGCTGGCTGGTCAATGGGCTCACGACTACCCCGACCGCACCTCCGGCCACAGTGCCTTGCCATCGGGAGAAGGAGCCGAAGCCTACCCCTACACCCTGCGGTGGGACTGGGCCGATGAGATGCTGTACTGGTTTGACTGGTACCTCAAGGGTGAAGGTCGAGCCCCTACGCTCGGCGTGGAGATGCAGGACAACCGAGGTGGCTGGCGCTTTGAGAGCACGTACCCCGCGCCGGATACTGAATACCTCGAAATTCCGGCGGCCGATTTGAGTCCCTCCGGCGCCTCCATGGTCACCACCACGGAAACCATCACAATGACCTACGGTCCCTTCGAGGACGACGTCTACATCGCCGGTATGCCCTCCTTCCACATCGCTGTCACCCCGCACACGGCCAACGGTGCCCACGGCTACCTCGAGATGAGCGACGGTAACGGCCTGCGATTGGGTCACGCTGTCATGGACTTCCGCTTCCACGAAGGCGGCCGGGACGGCCAAGAAGTGCTCGTTGGCTTCCAAACCGTGCTCGGGAAAATGGAATTCATGGCCATGGATATTTTCCTTGAACAGGGCGAAACCATCGTCATCACGATGTCCCAAACGGGGCGCGACTACGTGCCTTCACCCGCCGCCGCCGGTGGTTATTCCATCAATTGGGCAGAGTCGACGCTGACGCTGCCCATCGTCAAGCGAACCTGCGACGACCTGTTCCAGGCACCGATGCAGGACTACGGTGGCGAAGGCCAACGTCTCTGCTGAGCTTACGTCTTGAGGGGCTCGTCCAGCGGCGAAATCTGTCCGCGAACACCAATGGTCCAGCGCAGCGTATCAACCACGGCTTTGGCCCGTGTGTATCTCATCAGGGCCCGCATCTTGTCGGCCTTCGGACCGGTCATTTTCCTCAGTTTGTACTTCGCTTGCTGTGATTTCATTTCTTGAACGGCTTGTTCAAGCAACGCATCAATTTCGACCCACGTGCGGTCATAACTTGCGGCTTCCATCACCGCCATGTGTTCGTTCATCAGTCCCATGTTGCTTCTCCGACCACCAAATCCGACACGAACGTTCTCTGTAGATTCTCAATAGACGGGTTCAGTTTCACCCTCACTCAAACGGCTTTCCTCCCCCACCCCCGGCGTCATCCTCTTAAGCCCTTGACAAACGATGGTTCGCATGGTTTTGACCAAATTGCCCGGTGTCACCGAACGCATGGCGTCGAAGATGAAGGAACATTTCGGATCCGAAGAAGCCGTGGTCTCCACGCTCGCGTCCGGCGATGTAGGTCGTCTGGCAGAGGTCGAGGGGCTGTCGGTCAAGCGGGCACTGTCGCTGGCACGGTCCTATGCCGGGGGCGAAGGCGGCTTCCTCGCCACCAAGGAAGCACAGAAACTCCACCAGCACCTGCTCGCACACATCCAATCCTTTGCGTCCTGTTCGGCCACCCGAGAACGTATGGGGCTGTTGATGCCGGTGGCCGACCCTGAACCGCGTCGACGGATGGCTACGGCTGCCATAACGTTGGATGCTGCTTGGCTTGAGACCCAACGTGAAGCCTGGAGTCATCTCGGCCGACTCAAGGAAAAACAGGAACGCTACGAACGGGTGGTGGTTTCGCCCGAACCGTTGGACCATCTCAAGAAATTCTGCCGAGTCCTACAGCCCACCGAACAAGAGTCGTGGAAGGACTACACCGTGTTCAAGACCGTCTCGTGGCTCGGACCAGGTGCTCCCATGGAAGCACCCGACGGATGGTTGGTACTGGGCTCTTCACCCGACGAAGCCCTCATTCTTCCCGAACGCACCATCGATTGGTTTTCGCACAACCGGAAAACGCTGGACGTGCTCTGTGGTGTCATTGAGGCCATGAACGCCAACCTCTTTCCTGAAAATGAAGCCTTAGAGGCGCTTCGAACGGCCCTTACCCCGCTGTCCACGCTTCCAGAAACCATGTCCATGCTCGGCGATGCCTCCTCCATCGAAGAGGTGGCCCGCATCAAAGACGAGTTGTGGGGCACGGTCAAACAACTCGAAGGCGACGTCAACCAGCAGGTGGAGAGCGCTATGAACGATGCCAAGATGGCGCTTTCAGGTGCGGAATTGCTCGAAGCATTGGCCGATGGCACGGCGTTTCAACGCAAATTACGAGATGCCACCGGCCACGTCATTCAGGAAGCCATGCAGCAGGCCCGTGAACACCTCGCTGCCTTCCTTGAACCAGCACGACTTCGGTGTCCGTTTGACATTTTCACCGACGCCTGGCCGGCGAAGATTGACCGACAAACCATCGACGGCATTGACGCGGCGCTTGAGTCAAAACTCAAGGCTGAACAAACCGATCATCTCGTGAACCTCGCTCGTCAACTCGGGCCTCTTAAGCCCCACTGTGAGGTGGCCGTGAGTCGGCTTATCGAAGCCGATCAGTGGTTGTCCATCGCCCGATGGGCACACCATGACCGATGCGTGATGCCGGAGTTGGTCGGCCATGGGATGTGGCTGGAGGAAGGCCGACACATTCTGCTGGGTCTCGAACCCGACCCCGTCACCTACGGTCTCGGCCAGGCCGCCATCAAGGGCGACCAGCAGTCCTTGGCGTTGTTGACGGGTGCCAATTCCGGTGGCAAAACCACCCTGCTGGAATGCATGGCCTATGCCTGCATCCTCGGTCATATGGGGTTGCCCGTCCCAGCCACACGCGCTCGCATCGGCAAGGTGGAGGCGCTTCACATCCTGGCCAAAGCGGGTGGAACTCAGAGTGCAGGTGCGCTCGAACAGACGCTGGTGGAATTGGCGACGGTGGTCAGCGACCCGACACCCAAACTCATCCTCGCCGATGAACTGGAAGCCATCACTGAACCCGGTGCTGGCGCTCGTATCATCGCTGGTATGCTCCTCGCCGCAGAAGCACAACGCGACACGACCATGTTGCTGGTGACCCACCTCGCACCGGCCATTTTGGCAGCGACCAAGCGAGACGACCTCCGTGTGGACGGCATCGAAGCGAGTGGGCTGGGCGCCGACCTTGAGTTGCTCGTGGACCGAACGCCGAAGCGCAACCACCTCGCTCGGTCGACGCCTGAACTGATCGTGAAACGGCTCGTGGAAAAGAGCACGGGTCACGCCAAGGCACTGTTTGGCGACATCCTCGGTATGTTTGCCGAAGAGGACTGATCAGGTCGGCAATTCCAACTCGACGGCAAACAGCGGGTCGGGGTCGGTGGAGTCGTGGTAAGCCACGACCACGCCACCATCGTTGAGGATGCCAAGCGATGCGAAATCGAACCGGATGTCGTTGCCTGCACCGGACGTGGAGTCAAGGTCACCTTGCCCAATGTACGTGAGGGTGTCGGGAGACATGTCTTCGGAGTACTCACGCACGTGGTAGACGGTGTCCACATCGGGTCCTTCGGTGGACTGGTATCGGACGTTGAGAATGAACAAATCCAACTCACCGTTGGCTTGGAATTCCCATTCTTCAATTTGAGACGCAGTGGCATCAAGCCCGTAGGTGTAGTTCGACCATGTTTGGGCGCCGTCGGTGGACATGTAGTGAGTGAAACTCGTGCCGCTGTTGGCCACGCAGTGGAGGGTCCCTTGCCGATCGATTTGGCAGTATTCGGACGGGAACTGGACGGCGAGTTCGTTCCACGAGAGGGTGGTGTCCATGTAGGCAGCGTTGCCGTTGTTGTAGTAGGACGGGAAGATCAGTCCGCCGCTGGGCAACGGGAAGGCCCGCATTTCCTTGTGAGGCTTGTTGACGTCCCAGTATTCGGGCAGGTCGGCATCGGTGAAGTCCAAATCGAGTTCGATGGGTGGGTCACCGCCGTCTCGGCCGGGGAACTGGAAGGGGTAGTAGTTGAGCCCGTCAACGCTGATTTGTCCACCTGCATTTTGCGTTTGGTGCCAGAAGTTGGACACCACAATGCTGGCCCACTCGCCGTCGCCGATGGAGGAACTGATGGGGCCGATGACTTCGACTTGCCACGAGCGGTCGTAGAACGGCTCCGTGATGCGGTTGTAGCACCACTTCCACTCACCCTCTGATTCGTCGTAGAGGATGGCGTAGAATTTGTCGAGTTTGAGGTCGCCGCCGACATAGGGGAACCACGACATGGAGATGATGTCGCCGTTGGTCGCTTGCACAATGCTTCCTTCACCGAGCCCTTCTTGGCCGGGGTTGGTCGGAACAAAGGTGCGGCACTGCTGGTCGGGCAGCGCGGGTGGAATGTAGGTGTCCCAAAGATGGCCTCGGTCGGTGGAAAAGACCGGGTATTCGCCTCCAATGTTGAGGATTTGACCGTCGATGTCGGTCGCCAAGTAGTGCTCGCAGCAGTTACCGCCGTAGGAGGCGTCAAACACGGCCCACGTGGTGTTGGTGGTCTCGTTGGTGCGCAGGTCAACGGTGATGAAGGAGCGCTCAACCTCGTGCGGCTGCATGTCAATGCGCTCGTAAGATTCGAAGATGGAGGGCGACACTTCGTTGGTAATGGTCTCACTGCCGTCTCCAAAACATCCTGCCAGCATCATGGAGAAGACCATGGCCAGTGCGAGGACGGTTCTGCGCATGCTGAGCCCTCGCTTGGGCGTGATTTGAAGCCGTCGCTTCGGATTCAAGGTGCATGTTGCCCGGTTCAAACAGCGTCCAGCGTGTCCCGTAGGCGCTGAAGGGCCGTTGCGGTTCGACTTCCCATCCACGTCAAATCCTCGCCATCAATAAAGTGCACGGCAGGCGGTTGATCAGTGCGCTGGGCAAGGGCGTCGTGCAAGGCTTGACCTTCGGCCGTGGTGAATTCGTGCGGCTCACTCGAGAGGAACAGGTCCGTCACACCGTTTTCGACGATGGAATCGGGCGTCACGACGGGGTAGCCCGTGCCTTCGGGCTCAATGTTCGGGACCTTGAAACCGAGGCACGTCAGCATGTTGCCAGCATAGGTTGTGCCGTTGGCGGCCATGAGCGGGTCGTGCCAAATCAACGGCAGCGCCGTTCTCGAACCCTGCAAAGGAACCTGGGCCAACTCGTCTTCAATCGCCATAGCGAACGCCTCAGCGGCTTCTTCACGCCCGACCGCGACGCCCAATTCCCTCAGCATCTCGGGAACATCACGGGGATGGCGGACATGGCAGACGAAGGTGGGGAATCCTTGTTCTTGACACCATTCGTACACCGCTTTGGGGTTCTCGTCGCGGTCCATCACCACGAGGTCGGGACGAGCTGCCTTGATTTTGGAAAGCGTGGGGGTTTTGGTGCCGCCAATCACTTGGACCCTGTCCACTTCTCCCTTCGGGTGGATGCACCAGGGCGTGCGACCAACGATGCTTTCCGAGGTCAGGCCGAAATCGAACAGGGTGAGCGTCAGGCTTGGGACCAGCGAGACGATTCGCACATTGAGGCCTCACTTCACGGTGAAATGCACGGCGGTTCCGTCCACCTCGAAGCGCTCGGCATCCGCTGGTGGCGATGCCGCTGAGGGATGGAATGCACACGCAGCAGCTCGGGTTTCTGTGGCCACCCATTCCTGATCGGCCACCATCATTTCCGGCGCTTGCTCCACCCAAATCTCAAGCTCGATGGTGGCTTCAATGTCGAGATCTAAGGCCTTTCGCTGGGCTTGGACGCGGCGAACGATGTCTCGAGCCAACCCCTTTGAGAGCAGGGCAGGTGTGTCGTTCATGTCGAGCACCAAACTGACCTGATGCTGCTCGTCGCCTTCGGTTTCAACGGTTTGGGCAGCGAAGCCTTCGCGCTCAACCCGCTTCACTTCGACATCGCTGGCTTCCACCAGAACGCCGAGTACATCAGCTCCGCCGTCCTTAATGTCGGCCAGCAGGCCTTCGGGGTCGTCATGTTCCCGAATGGCGGCGGCGACCTTGTTCACGTCTGCACGGGCTTTCGGAGCGAGAGCTCGGAAGTTGGGGGCCAACTCAATGCGCTGGAACCGATCAAGGTCGGTTTCCACCTCGATGGACTCAACGTTGAGTTCCTCGGCCAGCAGGTCGTGGAATTCACTGAGGTCCGGGCCAGCGACGATCCATCCTTGGGCGCAAGGCAGCCGTTGGCGGCGCCCTCCGTCAATGCGGATGCGGCGGCCGGCCTCAGCCAGTTCTCGAATAAGGGCCATCGTGGCTTCGAGTTCAAGGTCCTGGGGTGGAAGAACGGCGGTGGCCTGAGCCGCCACCTCGTCCCATGCATCGGCCGTGGCGCCCTCAAGTCCGCCGGGCACGCCCAAGGGCCAGTCGGCGGTGTGGACGCTGTTGCCGGTCAAGTTTCGGTGAATGCGGTCCACCATGAACGGTGAGACTGGGGCGACCAGCTTGCAAATGGTCTCAAGGACCTCATGGAGCGTGTGCTGGCAGGCCAACTTGTCATGACTGTCGGCTTCGTCCCAAAGCCGACGGCGGCTTCGGCGCACGTACCAGTTGGAGACATCGTTCACCATGAAGTCCTCAAGGTCTCGGCAGGCTTTGTGGAACTGCCAGTTGGTGAAGTTCTCATGGTAGTCTTTGGCCACGCTGTGGAGGCGAGAAAGGACCCAGCGGTCCAACGCGCTTCGCTGCTCCACAGGAACGGATTGGGCCTCCGGGTCAAACCCGTCAAGTGCAGCGTAATCGGCGTGGAACTTGTAGACGTTCCAGGTGGTGAGGAACATCTTAGCGTAGGTTTCACGCACACCGTTGGGGTCGAATTTCATCGGGTTCCACGGCGCACCGGCCGTGACCATGTACCAGCGAGTGGCGTCGGCACCCTCTCGGTTGAAGTGGTCCCAAGGGTCAACGATGTTGCCTCGAGATTTGGACATCTTCTTGCCTTCAGCGTCGAGGATCAGGCCGAGGGAGAGGCACCGCTTGTAGGCCATGTTGTCAAACACGGTGGCAGAAACGGCCAGCAGCGTGTAAAACCATCCCCGTGTCTGGTCCACACCCTCGCAGATGTAGTCCACCGGGAAGGAGGCGTTGAAACGCTGCTCTTCGTCAAAGGGATGGTGCCACTGAGCGAAGGGTGCACAACCGGAATCAAACCAGCAATCCATGACAAAGGGTTCCCGCTTCATCGGTTGACCGGTGTCCGAAAGGAGGGTGAAGCCGTCCACGATCGGGCGGTGGAGGTCGACATCGTCGGGACATTCGGGGTTCTCAAACCCGGCGGCGTTGGCTTTGGCCACCTCTTCTTGGAGTTCCTGAATCGAGCCAATGCACTTCATTTCGCCGGTTTCGCTTCGCCAGACGGGTAGGGGTGTCCCCCAGTACCGCTCACGGGAGATGGCCCAGTCCTTGACGTTGCGCAGCCACTCCCCAAATCGCCCTTCGCCCACCCAATCGGGGGCCCATTCAACCTGATCGTTGAACTTGAGCAAGTTGTCCTTGACGGCCGTCATGCGAACAAACCAAGAATCCATGGCGTAGTAGAGCAGAGGGTGGTCGGTTCGCCAGCAGTGCGGGTAGTCGTGGAGGTAGTCCTTCTCGCGGTAGAGCAGGCCACTGGCTGGGCCGGTGCCGTTGCTGCCGCCGGGTGCTGACAGAAGCCCGATGATGGCAGCGTCGCAACCTTTGACGTACTGGCCGTCGAGTTCGGGATGGGTTCCCTCCACAAAAGCGCCGTCCATGCCTACGGTGTGGTGGGCGGGCAAACCGGCCTCCATGCCGAGGTTGTAGTCGTCTTCACCGTACATGACGGCGGTGTGGACCACGCCAGTACCGTCGGTGGTGGTGACCCAATCGGCGGCCAGCACCGTCCAGGCCGTGGTGGAGTCGCCTCGAGGCACTGCGTCGGGGAAAAGCGGTTCATAGGAGCGGCCGACAAGGTCGGAACCAGGGAACTCTTCGATGATATCCACGTGGTGGCGAAGCACATCCTTCATCAGAGCCTTGGCGAGAATGACTTCTTCGCCGACATCGGCCCCACCAGCGCCGGTCCACGAATCACCGGCAGCTTCCTTGATGCGGCATCGAGCGTAGGTGACGTCCGGTCCGACCGCCAGGCCCACGTTGCCGGGGAGCGTCCACGGCGTGGTGGTCCACGCAAGAATGGAAGCGTCATCGTCGGTCAGTTTGAATTTCACGTAAACGGAAGGCTCCTCAACTTCCTTGTAGCCCAAGGCGACTTCGTGACTGGAGTACGATGTGCCGGTTTGGGGGCAGTAAGGCAACACTTTGTGTCCTCGGTAGAGCAGGCCTTTGTCGAACATTTGCTTGAGCGCCCACCAAGCAGATTCGACGTAGTCGTTGTGCAGGGTAACGTAGGGGTTGTCAAGATCAACCCAGTAGGCCATGCGTTCGGTCATCTCACGCCAGGCCGCTTCGTACGTCCACACCGATTCTCGACAGGCTTGGTTGAATTCCGCCATGCCGTAGGCTTCAATGGCTTCGTTGCTCATCAGATCAAGGCGCTTCTGGACTTCAATTTCAACGGGCAAACCGTGCGTGTCCCATCCGCCTTTTCGCTCAACGAGGAAGCCTTCCATCGCTTTCCAGCGGCAGACGAGATCCTTGTACGTTCGAGCCACGACGTGGTGGATGCCCGGTTTCCCGTTGGCCGTGGGAGGTCCTTCAAGGAAGATGAACGGGGCATGGGTTCTGCGGTTGTCAATGGAGGCTTGGAAGGTCTTTTCGGTTGCCCACTGTTCAAGCAGACCGGTTTCCAAATCAACGGCGTTCAGTTCACCCGCAGGGGAAGGTTGAGCCATGTTTCACCCACCGAGGTTCCTGTTTTGAACGCTCCTCCAAATTTTGTTCATTTTTTCGCACTCGTGGCCTCATCGCCTCTTTCGATTTCGTGGCGGCGTCCCTCAAACAACCCGTGTCTCAGAAAATGCCAAGGGGCATCCTTCAAGTCCTTCAACGACCACCGCGAACCATGGCGGGTAGGCGTGCCCATGCACAGGCCGTTGGATTGGTGGTCCTGTTCGTGTTGAGCACGTGGCTTCACGCCGTCGGCCCAGTCTTGCAACATTCGCCGACGCTGGCCAACGAAAACGTGGTCAAGAGCGCAGGTGCGGGCGATGAGGTCAACCTCACCCTTACCTCAACCCCGAACACGATGTTCAAGCTGGACCTGCCCGACAACGAACCGCTGGTGTCAGCTGAAATGCAGTTCACACCGAGGGTGCTCCCCACGCAGTCTGGATTCACGTGGAACAGTGACAGCATCTGGAGTCACCCCGACGCCATCTCCAACGGTTCGAGTTCATCGGGTGGTATCTTGACAGGCTCCTCTCCGGGCATCCTGTGGGACTTCAACACCAACAACCAGGGCTGGACCTTCTCCAACTCCTACACGGCACGGGTGTCAAGTCCGTCGTGCGGTTTCAACGGGTCGACCGGTGGTTCCCTGCGAACCTACGCTGGCTCGACCTACGGGACCTCACCGGTCGTGAACCTCGCCGGCGGCGCCAACGTGCCGTTCCACGCTTGGGTTCACGAGGGTCGCTCGGGTTGCGGTGAAACGCCGGACAGCGGCGAAAACCTCCAATTCCAATACAAGGGCGCTTCCGGTTCGTGGACGACGTTCCGAACCTTCAGCGGCGGTGGTGCTCAAACCAGCAACTTCCAGTTCATGACCACGTTGCCAGCAGCCGCCCTCCACGCCAACTCGCAGTTCCGTATCCACCAAACCAGCGGCAGCAGTACCTGCTGTGATTATTGGTTCGTCGACGACGTCCACATCGCCACCCCACCGGAATCCAACTGGACCAGTCCAACCCTCGGGTACAAGGCCGGCTCCACACAACTTCTCGCAGCCGACACCTATGCACCCATGACCATCCAGGCTGATGTTCCCGACGGCGCCTACCTCAACTGGTCCATTCTCAACTCGGCCGGCGAAGTGATTCCCGGCATGCGGGGTTCAAACGACTATGTCGTCCCCATCAATCTCCTCGACCACGACCTGATCGACCAATTCCGCTTGCACCTCGAATTCAAGGGCAGTGCATCGGGCATGCCCGAAGTGCACTCCATCACCGGCGACGGAGCCTACCATGAGAGCTTCATCACCGACCCACTGACCCGTGGGTGGACCATGTCCAACGCATCCTACGTCCCCGGCATTGGTGTGCTGGGTTCAGACGAGAATTCCACCCTGACCTCGCCTTGGGTGCTGGCCAACGCACCCCTGTACGACGCAAAACTCGACGGCACAGTCGCAAGCGGCCAAGTTCAGGTGCGCTTCCATCCGGAGGACGCTTGGATGAACGTCAGCCTGCCTTACTTCCCCACGACCAACCAAAGCACGGTTGGCATGCAGGCCCGTGTCGTGTCGGTGCTTCCCACCGATGGCAACATGAGCAATTTCACCGCTTGGAACGCTGAAGCGTTCTCCATGGACCTCTTCGGTGGCCAACACCCTGCTCGCCCAACCCTCGACTTCAACCTTGATGAGCGGTACGAATGGGGCGGTGAGGATGCGCGTGTAGGCACGTGGGGTTGGCAAGACCGCTTCGCGAACGCCGAGGAACAGATGGAACTCACCCTCACCTCCGGCGCCCCGAGCGACGCAAGGCTGTGGGTCCCCTCCGAGGACCTCACCTCGTTCGGTTTCGGCTATGCGGCCACGGCCGGCACGGTCCTTGAAATCGCCCTTTTCGTCCAAAACACGCTGGTGGCCAACCGCTCGACCAATGCAACATCGGCCGGCCTGTTCCACCTCAACGGCAGCGAACTTGCCGTGTTCAACACGGCGTTGGCCAACACCGCCAATTCGGTTGACATTCACGATACGGCCTTTACGGAAGCTCGCATTGAGGTGTCGGGCAACGGTGTCACCGTTCTCGGTGGCCTTCGAGCCACCTACGAGGCGAACCAGCATATCGTGGCTGACGCCTCGTCGGCCTTTGTGATGGGCGTGAACGAGGCACGAACAACGGTCGCTGGAGTGGCCGGAATGCAGTCCGTCCCGCTTCCCTTCATGTCGGAAACCCGTGGCGGTTTGACGGTTGAGGTGCTCAGCTTGCAAACCTCGAGCACTGTGATACTTCAGAACGGCGCCATGGTTGACGCCCAAGCCGTGCTGACGCCCTCCAAGGAATGGCAAACGATTTCCACTGAATATCAGGTCATTGGTGGGTCCATCACGCATCATCGACTCGACGTGTACAGCAAAACGAACCAAGCCACCTTCCTGTTCCCCGATGCCGGTGGTGCCCCCGCCGGCCTGGGCGATGCTTCCCTCGTAGAACTCCATCCAACCGACCCCATCGACATCACCGAAGACGGCACCAACGTGGTGACGAACATCACGTTCCGACTCCGACCAACGTGGGACGATGAGCAGCAACTCACCGCCACCTCGCGGTTGGTGATGCAGAGCGGGGTGATCTCCATTCCGTTTGCTCACACGTGGGGTGGCACGGGGCTTCAAGGCTACGAGAACGACCTTGAAATCAAGGGCGTCGTCTTTTCGGAAAACGGCGTTGACATGAGCCCGTCTCGTCTCTACCTCCGGGGCGGTGAATCGATGAACGTCTCCGTTCGCGTTGGCTACGAAAACGTCAACGATGCTCGTGGATTTGTGGACGGCGACGCCGAACTCACCCTTTACCGGGACGGCACGGCGGTGCGCAACACGACCTCCTTGGACGGCGCGTTTTGGAACTTCACGGAGACCATTCCGTTCACCTACGGCGATGTCACCTGGGAGGTCGGTCTGGTGTCGTTCAACGGCTCGACCGTTATTGAGCCGACCTCGCTCAGTCGCACCTTCACGGTTGATTCGGTGAAGCCTCGGGTGATGGAGACCTCGATGTACCGCTACGACCATCGCACGCCAAGCCCAACGCAGGTGATGCAAGCGACCATCGCTGACCAACCCGTTCTGCCGAGCGCCATGACCGCCATGGTTTGGAAGGAATGGGTCGACGACACGAACCTCAATGGCTGGCCCGACGAAGGAGAGTATCATGCCGTTCCAATGTTGGTGCCCAGCGACCAGACCGCGCTTACGGGCGTCTACACCCTCATGTTGGACGATACCGGTGGCAGCCTCGGTCAGAAGGTGGCCGTGTACCTCGAAGGCACCGACCCCTCAGGCTACGCACTCCAAGACGGCGGGAGCGCCGAGGAAGGCGAGCAGTTGTTCATGTACCAGCTCGCCGTTGACGGGGCGCCTGAACTCGAACCGGACGCCTTTGCGTGGGCTGACGGTCGCCAGTCTTGGCTCCATCCAGCCCAGCCTTACGAACTGAACGTGAAGATTTCCGAGCCCAACGGTGGCTCGGATTTGTCCACCGTCGAGGTGATGCTGGCGAGCAACCAGGGCAGCGACGCCATGAGCATCCAGTGGGCGTTTGAGACCGGTGAGTGCACCACCACCTCCACCCACATCATCATCGACCAGTGCACCATGTTGGGGGCCAACGGCGTTGCCGATCCCTACGAGAAGGACCTGGTGCTGAACATCCACCTCCAACTGGGTTGGAACACACCCGATTTGGGGGATAACCG
Source organism: Candidatus Poseidoniaceae archaeon (assembly GCA_964228815.1). Classification (GTDB taxonomy): domain Archaea; phylum Thermoplasmatota; class Poseidoniia; order Poseidoniales; family Poseidoniaceae; genus Poseidonia. Next base: position 17,174 of record CAXRAL010000083.1, on the reverse strand, counting down.
TCGAGAACCTGCCATCTTGGTGGTGGACCGTGCCGGCCAAGAGGAGATGCGAAATTTCCCTGAACACCGCTGGCGCTTCTCTGCGGGACTGAGCATTCCCGAGGAAAGCGTCAACCTGCACCTAACCCGAGGTTCCTTCCTCGGTGATGGCGCTCGGGTCACGCCACTTACGCCGATGGAACTTTCAGGTGGGCTTGTCTTTGCAGAAACGTCGACTGTTCCAGCCTTTGACTGCACCGTGAACATTCTGTTTGCCGGACAAACGCACGCTGTCGAGGCCAAGGACGGCATTTGGTCCACGGCCATTGATGCACCTGCCTCCTCCGGTTCCTTGCCCATGACATGGGAAGTGGGCTGCCTTGAAGGGCAGGGTGTTGACCTGACCGACCAATCCACCTCGGTCAAATGGATCGTCGTTGACGGCACCGGGCCTGAACCCCAAGAGGTGCTCTCGCCTCGCCCACGTGCTGTCTTGGGTGGTGAGAACCACGAAGTTCGCCTGGTCGTGCAGGAACTGGGCGGTCTTGACGTGGATTCGCTTGAATTGGTTTGGCAGGTGGAAGACTTTGAAACCGGTGATGTCATTCGGTCCGGACGGGAACCCTTGACGCTGGAAGGCGAAGCGATTGATGGACTCCGCCTCGAACTCTACGGTGACATGAACCTGAGCGAAATCACCAATGCGATGCTGATCGACCGGATGGAAGTGAAGATTAGCATCGCTGGTCGAGACCTTGCCGGAAACACCGTCACCGGCCTGGGCGGGGACCTCAACGACCCCTTCCTGGCGACGTGGAACATGGAGTGGCTCCAACCCAAGTTTACGGTGGCGCCATCCGCCCTCACCTACTCCCGCCTCCTCATGGAGGAAGGCGATACCACCTCGATTCAACTCGAGGTGGAGAACATTGGGAGCCTCCAGGGTCAAACCGGTGTGTCCTTCGAAACGGTGACGGCCGAAGGCGAACGCACGCTCATTCAACGCACGGACGTCAGCGCCGAGGCCGGGGCCTTGGGCCTGGTGGCCGTCGACTGGCAGCCAGAAACAGCGGGCATCCAATGGGTCGAGGCAACCCTCGACAACGGCATGGTCGTTAGCGGTCCCACCATCGAGGTCCGCGTCGCTGAGGAACCCACCTTCTCCGAGAAGGTCTTCGGCGATGTGAACCCCATCATCGGGAGCCTGACCGGCCTGCTGCTGGTCGCCGTCGTGGTGTCGTTGTTGGCATGGATGCGCCGCATGACGGTGAACCAAGGCGCACGGTCTGAATTTGACTGGGACGAATATTCCTCTGAGTTTGAGGACGATGACGACGACGATGACGACGATGATTTCACACCCGACAACACCGTTCAAGTTGCCGCCGCAACGGTCACCGCATCAACCGAATCGACGAACGGCAACGAGGTCGAAACCGATTGGGTGATGGGGTCGGATGGCTACTGGTGGTACCATGACAAAGCCACCAACGAGTGGTGGTACAAGGATGCCAATGGCGACATTGTGAAGCATCCCTAAACACGTTTCGAGGTGAGGCCATGACCACGATCGCGTTGCTCCAGTTTGACCCCACCGTGGGCGACTTGGACCACAACGGCCGTCGCCTGACGGGGTTGGCACAGCAGGCCTTGTCGGGTGGCGCGAAGGTCGGTATCTCAACGGAACTTGCGGTGTGCGGCTATCCTCCACGGGATCTCTTGATGGAGCGCGATTTTGTTGAACGCTCCATGACCGCTGCCCTCTCTCTAGAGACGCCGCTTCCTGTCTTGGTTGGCACACCGATTCCGGCCGAGGATGAGCGAACCCTTCCCACCAACGGTGTGGTCCGCGCTGGCCCGGCCTTCGCTACCATCACGGGTGATGAGCACGGACGAATTGTCGCCGAGAAACAATTGCTCCCGACCTACGATGTGTTCGATGAGGCTCGGTATTTCATGCCAAAAAACCGATCCGGACTCGCTCGCTCCTTTGGTGGGTTCACCCTCGGTGTCACTGTGTGCGAGGACGCATGGCAATCGGCGGGCATGACGCCATCATCGTACACCCAAGACCCGATTGAACACATCGCCGAATGGTGCCGTCAGGGCGTCGACATCGATGCAACGGTCAACCTGTCGGCCTCACCGTTCCATTCTGAGAAATTCACCACCCGTCTCGCGGTCGCACGGCATGCCGCCGCTGTCCTCGGTCATCCCTTTCTCCTTGCCAACCAAGTCGGAGGCAACGACGACCTTCTGTTCGACGGGCGAAGTTTGGCGGTGTGGCCGGACGGCCGTGCGGTCGTGGCGCCGTCGTGGCAGGAAGGTGTGCTCATCGTTGACATCACCTCGCCCGAAACCTGTCGATGGGTCGCCAGCGAAGCCGAGGATGCCCTCGCCATCGGGGAAGCGCCGCTCATTTACCTCGAGGCCAGCGATGATGGCACGGGCATGATGGATACCATCGAGGAGTTGACCAACGCCGTGGTGGCGGGCCTGGCGGACTATTGTCGAAAATCGTCCATCACGTCCGTCGTGTTGGGGCTGTCGGGCGGCATCGATTCGGCCGTGGCGGCTTGCGTTGCCGTCGCTGCGTTGGGCGCAGAGAAGGTGACCGGTCTGGCCATGCCCAGTCGCCACTCGTCCCAGCACTCCATCGACGATGCCCTTCACACCGCCGAGGCGTTGGGCATGGCGCATCACCTCCACGAAATCGATGCCATGCACACCAGCGTGGAAGGCGTTCTCGGCGAAGTGTTGGCGAACGGTCATCCGGTCGCCGCAGAGAACCTCCAAGCTCGATTGCGTGCACTGCTGGTGATGGGGTACGCCAACGCCAACGCCAGCATGGCCATCACCACGGGCAACAAATCCGAGATCGCTCAAGGCTATTGCACGCTCTACGGCGACATGGCTGGCGGCTATGCGCCGCTGGGCGATGTCTACAAGATGGAGGTGTACGCCATGGCCGAACGCTTCAATCAACGCGCTGAAGCCTCAGGACGAACGGCCCCTGTCTCCATGTCGACCATGACCAAACCGCCGTCCGCTGAATTGGCTCCGGACCAGACCGACCAAGACTCGCTCCCACCATACGATGAACTTGACGCCATCCTCAGGTCGCACATCGAAGGCGGGCTCAACACCGACGACCTCATCGCTCGAGGCTTTGACGCAGCGACCGTGATGGACGTGTTGCAACGCTTGGAGCGGAACGAGCACAAGCGATGGCAAATGCCCCCAGCGCCCCGCGTGTCGCCACGGGCGTTCGGCCAGGGCTGGCGCCGTCCTTTGGCGTCCAACCACGATTGGCGCCGTTGAACCGGCGACGGTGGCCTCAAGAAGTCGCGGTCGCAGGCGGCGTTGTGGCTGGACACATCGTGAACGTCGCAGGGTATCGTTTCGTCGCCATCGACGATCGAGATCGTTTGCAAGCGGTGTTGCGAAGCCTCTGCACCGACCTAGGTCTCAAAGGAACGGTGCTCCTTGCACCGGAGGGCATCAATTTCTTCCTCGCCGGTCGCCAGGTGGCCATCGAGGGCTTCACGGCCTACCTCGAACAGGACGAGCGGTTTCGTGGCATTCCGTTGAAGACCTCCTTCACCGACTACCAGCCCTTCAACCGCATGAACGTTCGAAAGAAGAACGAGATCATCTCCGTGGGCTTGAATCACATCAACCCGGCCGCCTTCACCGGTCCCGAGATTGAACCTCGGGCGTTCAAAGCCATGCTCGACCGAGGCGAGCACGTTCATGTCCTCGACACGAGGAACGATTACGAGTTGCGCGTGGGGACGTTTGACAAGGCCATCGATCTGAACATCCGCACCTTCCGTGCCTTCCCACAGGCCATTGCCCGTTTGCCTGATGCGATGAAGGACGAACCCGTGGTGATGTTCTGCACGGGCGGTATCCGATGCGAAAAGGCCAGCGCCATCATGCTCGAGGCTGGATTTACCAACGTCAAACAACTCAAGGGGGGCATCCTGGGCTACTTCGAAGAGGTCGGCGGTGAACATTGGGCCGGCGACTGTTTCGTGTTTGACCAGCGCGTGGCCGTCAATCCAGCCCTCGAAGAAACCGAGGTGGTGGTGTGCTTTGCTTGCCGAGAGCCCCTTTCGGTCCAGGAACAACAATCCCCCGATTACGTCATCGGCACGTCGTGCCCGTACTGCATCGACCGAGGCAACATGGTGCCGCTCACCGACGAATGACAATCCAGTCGTCCGAGAGTTCACCGTGGCTCCAGCGGTGCCATTCGTGGCCGTGAACGCCGTCGTGAGCGATCATCCACGCTTGGGTGGGCCCGATGATGAGTTGGCCGTAGGTCAGCGCCTCTGACGAATTGCCGCTGCCGGTCCAGGCGTTGTACGCCGGCCGCATGGCCTCGCCTTCGACCACCCACAAGGACACGCCTTGTGCTGAACCGTTGACCATGCCGTCGCTGACCACCAACCACCCATCGCCGACGGATGCGATGGCCCTCACGTCCGACGACATCAACCCCGGTGTCAAGTCGTGAACGACCTGGCTTCCCTGCGGCGTTCCGTCCGTCATGCAGGTCTCCAGACCGGTGCTGGCGGTCAGGCAATCAAACATCAACCGGGTGCCGGTGTTGGCGACGCCCACTTGTACCCCCGGGGCAAGAATGCTGGAACTGAGTTGCAACGTGATACCGTTGGCCAAGTTGCTGGTCCACAAGCGTGGCTCACCTGCAACGGTTTCCGCGTCAAAAATGAGGTTGTCTCCAATGAGGTGCAAACCCATCCCTTCGCCCAACCGGGTATCACCCGATGCCGGTGAAATTGAGGTGACCCACCCGTGCGTGCCGTTGTCGTGGAGGCGCAGCAGCTGTTTGACACCGCCTCGAGATGCAGCGGCCACCACATCGTTTCCAACCGTCAACAGGTTGGTCAGTTGTGAGCTTCCAAACGCATTGACGGACCACGCCGTCAGGGTTCCGTCCAGGTCCAAGCGATAGGGCTCGACGTCACCGTTGGTGTCCGAGGCGCTGAACCAAACGGCGTGCTCGTCGGTGTGCAGCCATGCTTGACCGAACTGGTTGAGTTCTGAGAGGTTGGCGGCCACGGCTTGCTGTTGAGCCGTGCTCCAGATGGGCAGGGTGGTCCACGTTCGGAGATCGGTCCCGTTGGTCCACAGCAGGTCGTTGGTGGGGGAGCGAAACAGCAAACCGTCAGCCCACGGCCGTGGAGCAATGGTTTCGACCGGTCCGAGGGCACGCGTCCCGTTCTCGGTTCCGTCGCTGACCCACAGCTGCCGCCCGTTGGCGCCGTCGGTGGCATCAAACAGCACCAAGGCTCCACCGTTGATGGCGTGAAGTCCGAGGTCGCGACCGGGCATGGCGTCACCGTTGGGGTGGAGGTTGACGACCATCGCGGTCTCGTTGAGGCCAGGGCGATGGAGGTGCAGTTCACAGCCGTTGGTCCCGTCGTTTCCGGCGAAGACCAACCCTTCGAGGCCGTCGGCCCATACGGCAGCGTCACACCCACTGGTCATCGAGTTTCCAGTTCCGCTGAGCAGATCCGTTACCCGCTCGGAGCGGAGGGGTTCGAAGCAGAAATTCAGGGTCTCGCGCACCTCGTCAACCTCCATCTGGTCGTTGTTGGCAACGCCTTCACCGTTGCCGTCGTCCACGCCGAATCGCACCACGAAACCGTCGGCGCAGATGTAGGAGGGTGCAGCCACCTTGTCGACCAGTGCTCCTGCTCCCTGCGTTCCGTCAAGGCCGTGGGTGCCGTTGTCCCCGTCCCGGCCGACGATGCCGTTGCACAGCGTGGCCTCGGAGATGATTTCGTCCTCGTCGAGGACGTTGTTTTCGTTGTAATCCAAGCCGCTGTGCATCGTCATCCCACCTTCGGGGCAGGTGCTGTTCTGCGGCGAGACCGCCTCGGTAGAGACGAGTTGAATCGGTGCGTGTTCCCCCGAATCACCGGCTTGACCCTGCGGGCCGGACAGGCCGCGTAACCCGTGGCAGATGGCGGTGGTGTCCTGTCGTTCGCCTTCGTCGAGGACGTCGTTTCCGTTGATGTCAAAGCCCGTGTGAATGTGATAGCCGCCTTGGTTGCACGGCGCAACGGGCTCAAAGGGCTCGGATTCAACCAGCCACGGCGTGGCGGTGGTCTGGTCGGGGGTTGCGCCGATGAGGGCGTGGTTGTAGGTGGCGAGCAAAAGCACGCTGATCAGCGTCAAGGTTTGGATGACGGCCAGCCAACGTCGATGACGGTGTGGCGGATGGTCTGGCGAGGCTTGTTCGCTTTGCGCTTCATGTTCTGGCCGATTTGATTCGTTCCCTGCAGTTGTTTGCATGAACCGATACATCTGCCTCAATCGTTCTTAATCTACCGCCGTTCATTATCAACGTGAACGATGGGCATGCACCAGAGGCCGCTTCATCGGCCTGGGCAGAAGGAAACGGAAGGTTGCCATGGCTGTTGATTGGAGCTGCTGCCGAGGGGTGAATTCATGAGGCTTCAACCGATGGCGAAGCCATGGAGCCTCCTCAACGCCTGCTTGACCAACTGGCCGGGCTGGAGGGAAACACGCGCCAGAAGGCAGCCCGCCTGGTCATTGACTTGGCGGACACGGCCAAGGCCGAGGGCTACTTGGAAGCCGTTCACGCCCACGTATCCGGTGTTTCCGTCATTACCGGTGGCCACGGCCTTCGCCGCTTCTTGCAGGACCTTTCGGCGGACGGCGACGGCCACGTGGCCATTCCGACCACGCTGAACTCTGCGGGCTGCGACCGTGAAAAAATGGAAGAAATGGACATCGAGTGGCCCGATTTTCTCGAGCAACAATTTGAGATCGTTCAGGCGTACGAGCGCCTGGGCATCGACGCCACCCTGTCGTGCACACCCTACGACCGAGGCATTGAGGACGAGACCGGCATCGCCACGTGGGCGGAGTCCAACGCCGTTTGTTTTTCCAACACCTGGACTTCGCTCATCACCAACCGTGAATCGGGCTTGTCAGCGTTGGCCACGGCGTTGACCGGTTTTGCACCGCGCTGGGGGCTTCATCTTCCTGAACACCGCGTACCCAACATGCATGTTCATGTCGACTGCGAGATGAACCACCTGTCCGACTGGTCGGTTCTTGGCGACTGGATGGGCAAGCAGGTCCGTCCGGAATGGAACATGCCGTACGGCCCGATGCCCTACATCACGGGGCTGCCCGATTTCATGTCCTTCGCGTCAAAAAAAGCCCTTACGGCTGCTGCAGCCAACTACGGTTGTGCCATGCTGTGGGCGGAAGGTCACACGGTCGCCCCTCCCTTGGAGGTCAACGACGACGGGACGGTTGCACCGCCCTCGAGCGGCTGGCAAGGCTCACTGACCTTTACGCAGGCCGATTTGGACCAGCGCTACGCTGACCTCGCTCCCCAAGGGCAAGTCGATCTGGTGGTCATTGGATGCCCTCAAGCCAGTTTGGAAGAACTTCGCATCACGGCCTCAGCCCTCCGTTCGCACATGGAAATGGGGCGACGTGTTCCCGATCACCGGCTTTGGGTCTTCACGAGTGGCGAAAACTACGCTCTGGCCGAAGCGGACGGCACCATCGAGCTGTTGGAGGAAGGTGGGGCCTTGTTGCTCAAGGACACCTGCCCGGAGGTCACGCCCTACAACCGGTCGAAGTACAACCACCTGCTCACGAACTCGCTCAAGGCGGAGCACTACCTGACCAGTGGACTGAATCGGCTACCCACGTCGGTGATGCCCATCGAAGCCTGCGTTGCCCACGCCATCGACCCGTCGCTGGCCCAAGGTCCCGTTCCCGTGCTTAACCCCAAGGCGCAACCCCAGCACGCCTCCTCCAAGACCCATCGTTCCGATGATGTGCTGCTCTCCGGGTCCGGTTTGCGCTCTCAGGCTGACTTTACCGTGCGGGGTCGTGCCCTCGTCACCGACGTGCCCATCACCTACCTCGGCTACGTCAACCGGGATACCGGTGTCATTGAAGAGCCGGGCCATCCGCTGGACGGCGTGGCAATTGAGGACACGATTCTCGTCTATCCCAAAGGTTCCGGCTCGACGGTGGCTCCTTACGTGCTGATGGGTCTCATCTACACCGACAAGGGGCCAAAAGCCGTGGTGAACCGAGACATCTGCCCCTTGACCCTGCCCGCCTGTTCCTTGCTCGGCCTGCCCTACGGCCACGGCTTTGACGCCGACCCGTGCATGGCCGTCAACACCGGCGATACCGTCGAATTTCGCCGAACATCCTCCGGTGTGGAGTTGGAGGTTTTGGAGCGTGTCCAGCCGTGAGCATGCGGGTCGTCGTCACCGGTGGGGCAGGCTTCATCGGTGCTGCGCTCGTTCGTCGGCTCTTGGATGAAGGGCACACCGTCGCCGTGCTCGACAACTTTTGGCGAGGTGCCATGTCCAACCTTGCGTCCGTCAGCACTCACCCTTCGTTGACCGTGGTCGAAGGAGATGTGGTCCGAGCTGACGACCTCCAACGCTGCCACGATGCGCTTGGTGGCGTTGATCTGGTCCATCATCTGGCCGCCATCAACGGGACCAAATGGTTCCACGAGGCGGCCATGGAGGTCATTGACGTCAACGTGAACGGCACGCTGGTGGCACTGCGTCAAGCCCTTGCGTGGGAAGCGCGCTTTGTACTGGCCTCATCGCCGGAAGCCTTCGGTGAAAACGAGCGGATGCCGCTCGGAAACGTCGATACCAGCCAGTTCCCCTCGGCCGCTGACCACCAGCGATTTTCCTACGGTGCAAGCAAGTACCTCGACGAGGTGGCGCTCCATCACGCCGTTTCAAAGGGTCTTGACGGTCGTATTGTGCGTCCGTTCAACGCCTACGGCGTGGACATGCTCGGCGATGCCTACGGGCAGGTGGTCGGGATGTTCTTTCAGGCGGTTCGGCAGCAGCGGCCCATGGCCGTCCATGGCGACGGGAGCCAAACACGGAGCCTCACCTACATCGACGACATCGTTGACGGGTTTTACCGGGCGGGGCACATGGACGCTGCCTTGGACGGCTCTTCTCTGAGCGGACGCAGTTTCAACGTTGGTTCAACGGAGGAGGTTAGCATTCGAGCGCTGGCCGAGGCCGTGAACCGAACCGTTGGCTCCATGGCGGTGGATTGCGTGTTGGGCGGGGGTTATTTCGGGGATTCACAACGACGGTTGCCCGACACCAGCGCCGCTGAAGCGTTGCTCGGGTGGTCCTGCAAGGTCTCGCTCGAGGACGGGTTGCAGCGGGTTTGGACCGCTCTTCAGGCTGGGCCATAGTGCTTGAGCACCCGCTGTGTCCAGCCTTGCGGCGAGGGCGTCATGTCGTCCCTCCCGTGCTGGCACAACACGTCGAGCCCTCCGCTTGGAAGGGTGGAGGAGGAGAACCAAACGGCGTCCACCCTGAGCACGACGAGGGTCGCCACGGCGTCGGGGAGTGGATGCTCTTCAACGTAGGTGGCTTCGATGGCGGCGACTGCTTCCTCGATCAACAGCGGTTGGTCGGCCACGGTTGGCAGGTCAAGCAGCCCCCCTTCGTCCTCGCCTTGGGGCAAGGGCGTGGCCGTCTCATCGACAATGAACGCACCACGTGGAGTAGGCGGCATCATGTTGAGCACAACCTTTCCTGTGGTTCGGAGGTTGTGGAGTGTGTCCCGAGGGCGCTTGTCTTTGTGAATGGAAAAGGAGGCGGTCAGGTAAGGTGGGGCGGTGGAGACCTGCATGACCGACGAGAGCGGGGCGAAATTTCGCCCACCTTCCTCATCGTGTGAGCCGGCGACCACCACGGGGCGAGGCGAGAGCACGCTGTTGAGCCATGTGCTCCGCTCAACGTGATCCATGGCCTCCACGTCAAGCCGAAGCAGGGGTGATTGATGCGTGGTTGTGGGCACAAACCACCGGTCGAGGGTGCCGTTCGCGATTTCTTCGAGGGCGTGTTCGTTGAATTCGATGTAGGCTTCCCACCGAGGGATGTGCTCGAGTTCGCCACGTGCTTGCTTCCGTTCGATGGAGGCCCTGGCGTAGTCGTTGCACTTTCGAAGGAAGGCAGCCACCGCTGTGCGTTCATCGGTCATGCCCTTGCCTCCCGCCGTGCTTCATAGTCCTCTCGCGTCATCAAGAATGCGGCAGGGTTACCACCCCATACTTCACCCGCAGGGAGCGGACGCGTCAACACGGCACCAGCTGCGAGGACCGCTCGCTCACCGACGTTGTTGCCTGGGACGATGGTGGCGTTGCCGCCGATGACGGCTTCATCGCCGATGTGAACCGGTTGCCACTTTCCTCGGTCGTTGGAGGGCGGGTACTTGTCGTTGAGGATGACGGCTGCCGGGCCGATGAACACACGGTCGCCGAGTTGGCAGTCGTCAGCGATGTAGGCGCTTCCTTGGATCTTGCAGCCTTCACCCATGATGACGCGCTGGCCGATGTGGGCGAGGGCACCGACAGAGGAACCTGAACCGATGACGGCGTCCTTCCCAATGTGGCATGGCCACCAAGCAACGCTGCCGCCGAGGTCCACACGCCGGCCCGTCAACGGGAGGTCGTCCATGCCGTTCGCCTCATTCACCAAGGCCAAGTTCTCGCATCAACATGCCAACGTGGCCCTTGGCCTTGACGTTGTAGCGACACCAGGCGAGCGTCCCGTCGGGGCTGATCACGAACGTGGATCGGGCGCAACCCATGTATTCCCGACCGTAATTCATCTTGAGGCGCCATGTGCCGAAGGCGTTGTGAAGGGCGAGGTCTTCGTCGACCAGCAGCGGGAAATTGAGTTCCTGCTTCTCCACAAAGCGCTGGTGGGACTTGGCTGAGTCCTTTGAAACACCCAAGACGACGTAGGACTCGCCGTTGAGGCGACCCATGTTGTCCCTGAAGTCGCAGGCTTGCGTGGTGCAGCCGGGCGTGGAGTCTTTCGGGTAGAAGTAGAGGATGACGGTTTTTCCTTCGTCGAGGTAGGCTTGCAGGCTGTGTTCGTTTCCGTGTTCGTCCGTGGCGGTGAAGGCCGGGGCGGCGTCGCCAGCGCTGAGTTCAATCGTTTCGCTCATGCATCCAACCCTGAGGCTCGCCACTAAAGCCATTGCTTTGATTTTTGATACAAAATGAGGACGAATTCAGTGTAAATATCTCTCCTGTACGGCGTTTATGCATAATGAATGAAAACACATTCATGACGGGTGATTCATGGGGTTGCGACCGATTCTTTGAATAACTGCCAGTGCGACAAGAGACCTATGGTCGGCGCACGTATGTCAAGGCGAGCGCGTCGTCATTTCAAAAAAATACAGCGTGCTGAAACGAAATACGCCCTTCAGGAAATCGCCAGCACCATTCAAACCGACCTTGACAAGCGGCTGCTGAGCTACGATGAAGCGCTGATGCTCGGCAACATGATTCAAAACAGGGCTGATCAGGTCCCTGGCGACGCCATCGTCTACGCCATCTCCGACCGCGATGCTTACCGTCGCACCCTCGAACTCTATCTCCGGGATGCTCTTCTCACCCGTACGGAGCAGCTCCTGCTCTGGGAAGAACGCCGCCGCCTCGGCATTTCGGATGCCGAGCACGACACGTTGCTCAACCAACTGCTCGCTCAGTGGAAGCGTCAAGGGAAGTCGGTCACCATCGACCGCTTCACGGAACCCAATCGTGGAGGTGCTGACCCTGTCTAAGCCGGCCGTCCCCTTGGGTCTTGTTGCCCTCATGTTGGTGGCGAGTTTGACGCCGCTTGCCATGGCCGACAGCGGACGTTCAACGCCCGACTTCGTGGTGTCATCATTCACGTTGGACGATGCGGGTTCGATGAACCTCGGCGGTGGGATTGTGGCCGAAGACGCCACCCACGTCGTTCGTGTTCAAGTGCAAAACATCGGTCTCGCAGCGGGCCAGGCTTCGCTCACCTTGCTTCTTCAGGGCACGGCCTCATCCGGCGATGTCGTCATTGACAGTACCGACCTGGGCGTTATCGCCGCCGGCGCTTCCAGTGCCGTGTCGGTCTTCTCGTGGTCGGCCACCTTGGGCGCCAATCAAATCCTGAAGTCGCGCATCTCCTCCTCCACCGACGTGAATACGGGCAACAACGAAGACCAGATGGTCATTGATGTTAGCCGCTATCAGAACAGCAGCGTCCCGGTGGTGGACATCCCGCAGCCAAGCAGCGGCGCCAGCAGCGTGGTGTGGTCTCAAACCATTCACGATTTTACCGTCAAAGTTCGCAACGATGGTGTGAAGAATCAATCGGCCCAATTCTACCTCAATTTCACCGAGGCAGGCAACCCTTCGAACACCTTCTCCGAGGTTTCCAGCATCGTCCCCGTTGTTCGCCCCGGGTCGCTATACGCGGGTGGAGCCAGCCTCTATGATGTCACCATGCAGTTTGATGCAACTGCGCGCACTGGGCAGTGGGATGTTGTTGGCGAGATGCACTTCAATGGACTCAATTGGGCCAATTCAATTGAATTCCTCAACCAGCGCGTGGTGTTTTCCAACTACGACTTTGAGTTGACGGCCGCCCATGACCGCAGCGTTGAGCCCGGGCAAACAGCACAATTGACCTACGCCGTCGAAAACACCGGTATCAGTGTGGATGACTATCAGGTCAGCGTCTCCGACGTGAACGGTTGGGTGTCGGCCATCAGCCCATCGCCCTCCACGCCCACGGTCACGGCCAACGGCACCACGTACGTTTTCGTCGACGTGACCGTCCCAGCATCGGCGCTCCGAACCGACGCCGACACCATCACGCTCAGCATCACCTCCAACGGCGGTGGATTTGCCAAGAGCGTCTCCACCACCATCTTGGCAAGCGAATCCTACGACGGCTCGGTTGAAATGGACAGCGACACCAAATCACTGACGCCTGGCAACCCCACGCCCATCCAGGTGAAGGTGCAGAACGACGGCAACGCGCCCACCTCCTTCACCCTCAACGCCGGCATCTCGACCAACCCCATCAACTGGGATCTTTCGTTTTCCTCCGCTACCACGGGTACGCTCCAACCTGGCGAATCGGTGAACGTCACGCTGACGGTCACCCCACCCGTGATTCAGAATCCACTCGTTGCTGCGGAATACAACGGGGCCGGCGATACCATGTCCGTTTGGGCGCAAGCCACCTCGGTGGACGGCGGCGTCCCAGAGGTCAACGCTACGCCCGTCCGCATTCTTCCCGTCATCGTGGTGGACCCTGGCCTACCAACGGAGAGCATTGACATGACGGTGCAACAGGTCCTCGAAGCACAACAGGGCAGCGGGCTTGATGAAATCCTCAATCTGGATGTCGAGGTTCGCCACAACCTCGTCACGGAGCTCTCAGAAACGGTCGACACCACCCTCTCCCTTGGCACGCCGGTCTTCACCTCCGATTCATCAGGTGGTTTCTCTGAAGCGGCTCGCTGGGCTGTTGGATTAACGCCTACTTCGTTGCCGGGCATGTCCCTCGGTGAGACCCGTCAAGCCGTATTGACGGTTCAGGGGCCTGCCGACGACTATTCCGTGGCCGGTTCGCTGTCCATCCCCATCACGGCCACGCCGAGCCTCGGTGCAGCTCACAGCAGCGCCAACGTGATTCCAACCTCCATCTCGCAGACCTTGACCATCAACATACCACCCGTGCTTGGCGTTGAAGGCCACAACGGTACCACCCTCGACGCCATGGTCGGCGAAGAGACGTCGTTCGACATCGACCTTGCCAACACGGGCAACAACATGACATCGTACCGTCTGGTGTTGAACAACCAAGTCCCTGACGGCTGGGACGTTTCGTTCAGTACCAGCAGCATCATGCCCTCCACCACGGTCATTGACGTGCCTGCCGATGTGGCCGATTACCCGTCCAACGCTTCAACGCACATCGCCACCTTCCCGCTCATTCTCACCACGGACCCCGAAGCGCCAGCCAACAGCGTGGAACCCATCGGTATCGATGTGTTTGAGATGTCTTCGGGGACCTACATTGCTTCCTTTGAGGTGCCTGTTCGTGTGGGTGAGAAAGTCAACGCCTCCCTGTCGCCCACCAGCCAAACCGTGAACCTCTCCATCGGTGAGACGATCACCACGAGTGTCATCATCAGCAACGACGGCAACACGCCCGCCACCTTTGGCGTCTACCTCGATACGTCGAACGCCGGTGAAATCGATTTCGTGCTTGAAACGCCCACCGTGGTCCAAATTGGTGCTGGCTACGAATCCACCGTGCGCGTGCGCCTCACGCCGACCACCGACGCGCTCGCCGCCGCCAACTATTACGCCACCGTCTGGGTTTCGAACGTCGAATCCGGCCTGAACCTCTCGGCCAACATCCTTGGCAACATCAGTGAGCAACACGGTCTTGTGGTGAGCACCCTCGAAGAAATCGGTGTTGTTCCAGGCGAAACGCAAACCGTTGATTTTTCGCTGATCAATAACGGCAACCTCGTTGAGGACATCATCGTTGAGACTTCTGTGGCCGGCAACTGGACCGTAACACCTGCCACGCTCCCGTTGAGCCTTGACGTGGCGGCCACCTACACGGGTTCGTTCGATGTCGATGTCCCTGCCCTCACCGACGACAACAGCATGGCGAATGGGGCATTGTACCCTGTCACCATTCGCATCCTCAACGCTTCCACCGGTGAAGAACTCAAGGTTCACACGTTCCGCTTCGTGGTGGCGCCGTTGTTCCTCGTCGAAGTTGAGGACTGGCCAACGACCATGGATTACCACCGCGGTATCAGCCGAACTTGGGATGTGAAAATCACCAACACCGGCAACAAGGATGTTGAAGTCAACGTCACCTACACCCTGCTTCAGGGTGGCTTGACCACACCGAGTTTGGACTGGGAAGCCTCTCCAACCGCCCCTTCTCGACTGTTACTCCCTCGAGGCGAAACCGTCCCCTTCTCCTTCAGCATCAGCAGCGTTGCCGTCCAACCGGCGCTGACGCTGGCCGCCAACCTCATCCTCACCCTCGACCCCACCGAAGCGGCGGTCCAGGGCAGCGCAGAATACTACACCGACCTGCGTATGAATCGGTTCTTTGAACTCGGCGACACGTCGGTCACGCCACCAAGCGACAACGGTCCGCAGAGTTTCTCCATCGTGTACTCACACATCCCGATAGGGCCGGAGAGTGCTGTCGCCTACGAACTTGAATTGTGCCGAGCCGAACGCCTCCTCGACGTGGACGATCTCGGCCAGAACGCCTCGCTCTACGGTTGGACGTTTGCCGTTCGGGTCGATGACACGGACTACCCACTCAACATGTCGGCCTTCTGCGGTTCGACTTCGTTGGGACCAGAATCCCGCATCACCTTGCCGAGCCGGCAGCCCTGGGTCACCAGCGCTCCGATTGAACTCATTGTTGACGCACCCAACCCGCCCAACATTCTCCCCGGCGATGGATGGGACCTCACGTTCCGTCTCTACCACCCTGACGAAAACAGCGGCTACACCATCTACGAAGAGGATGTCTTCACTTACCAGCTGGCCGTGTTCGCCGACCCGGCCATTCACGCACAAGGTCCGGTTGACCCCGAAGCCTTCTACGAAGGTCAAGAGACGCAGTATCAGGTCACCGTGCGCAATGACGGTACGGCCCAGGCCCTCGGTGTCTCGGCCATGCTGGACTGCAACGGTGCCGTCGATGTGCTCAGTGTCCCCGACATGGTGCCCATCATGGCGGCCAACGCCGAACACACCTTCACGTGGGATGTCAGGCCGGTAACCATTGACTGGTGGGAAGTTGAGCGCACCGTTCAGTGCGACGCCACCCTTTCCTTCCTCTACGTCGGCGATGGCAACGACGAAACCAACGATCGCTCCCAAGGCGTCGATCTCGGTGAAGAGACCGTCCAGTCATGGTCACCCGACCTTTCCATCGCCTTTGTGGCGTGTGTGGTGGCTGCATTGCTTTCCTTTGTGTTCGTTCGCCTCTCCAGCCAGTCCGAGAAGTGGCAACTGGGTGGCGTCTATGCTGGTGTGATCGCCTTTGGCTTTGCCTTCCATCTGTTCCAAGTTCCGTATTACGGCCCCGCCATCCTCGGCCTGAGTGCCCTGTGGATTTGGCGCATGACGTGGAAGAGCAGCGACGAGTTCAGACTCATTCACGAAGATTACCAGCGCGCTCGAAAAGGCACCTCCACGGTGTATTCTGACCACTTTGAAGCCCTCAAGGACAGCCGACGGCAGTTGACCATTATCTTGTCCATCCCGGTGCTGGGAATGCTCGCCATCGTGCTCGGGCTCCCGCCTCAACTTTCCGCGGACAGCGACAACCTGGTGGTCATGGCGGCGTACTTCTTCATCATCATGGCCGGTGTTTGGTTCCTGCTCAAGCGCTCCGACAAGATGTACGGCAACCTCTACGGTCGCATGACGGATGCTGAGATCAAGTCCATCCGCATTGAGCGTGATTTGAGCGATCCCGCCCGCTTGCTCAACGATTTGGCTGACGACGGCCTCGACTTCTCCGCCATTCTCGGTGAGCGTGCTCCGATGGCCGCCGCTTCCACAGCATCCGCTGGCGGACCTGCTGGTGGCGTGTCCGGCGCCATCAGCGCCGACGAAGATGAAATGGACACGTCGTTTGAGACGGAAGACGCAACAGAAGAGGAGGTGGAAGACGATGCCTGAAGACGACGCCTTGGCGGACATGATGGCTCAAGAGCGGGCGGAGCGCGAGCAAGGTATTCGTGAAGCCTCGCAAACCCTCGAGCGCATCGCCCGTCAGGCCGCCAAGCGCGAAAATCCTTCGCTGGCGGAGACCGAGATGGACCTCGGCGAGGTCAAGGTTCACCTGAGCCTCCATCAACTCAGCAAGGCGAAGAAATCCCTGCGTCGGGCGGAAAAGACCCTCGGTGAGTTGGAGGAGGACGTCCTTCACCTTCGTCGAAGCATCGCCATGCTCCATCGTTTGCTGGTGCACAAGCACATTTCCCTTGAGGAAGCCGAACGCATCCTCTACAAACTTCGCGAAGCGACAGCTGCGGCTGAACTTGGCGACATTCGAGCCTCCACCGAAGAGGTCGAAGATCTCCTCGAAGACATGATCGGCGGCAACACCTCGACGCTCAACCCGTTCTTATTCCGCCACTTCTGGATGGGCGTGGACACCCGATGGCCTGCCGGTGGCGAATCCGGTGTGTTGTTGGTCCGCATCATCAACGACGGCCCCATTCCCATGCCCATGCTTCGCTTGAAGCCACCCGTGCCCGAGGGCTGGACGGCCAAT
>CAXRAL010000082.1:0-5005 GCA_964228815.1 Candidatus Poseidoniaceae archaeon | reverse complement strand
GTCGTCCTGCGGGACCGCCCCGACCACATGATGGAGATTTCACCCAAGGGCACGGTGCCCGTGCTCTTGCTACCCAACGGCACGGTCATCGAGGAAAGCCTCGAGATCATGCAGCACGTGCTGGATTGGGACCTCAGCGAGGAGGAAGCGCACTGGGTGGCACGCAACGATGAGGAATTCAAGTTCCACCTGGACCGCTACAAGTACCCGAACCGCTACGACGACGTGGACGAAGTGGAGCATCGCACGCTGGCTTCCGCTTATTTGAGCGACCTTGATGCTCGTTTGGGTGAGGGCTCAGCCTTTGCCCCGCAACTCAACGACGCCCTCTTCCCGTTCGTTCGGCAGTTTGCCAACCACGATCGGGACTGGTTCGACGGTCAGCCGTGGGCCAACGTTCACGCTTGGCTGACTGAGCACCTCGAGTCGGAGGCGTTTAAGCGCTGCATGAAGAAAGAGAAGCAGTGGGTTGAGGGCGCTGAAACGGTTATGTTCCCTTGATCCTCTCGCCGTCGAATGTTCATGATGAAGGAAGAATGTTTATTCCTCAAATTCTTGAGGCAGACTCATGGGGAAATGGAGCGTAGGTTTGTGTTTGACGTTCCTCTTGCTGGCGCATTTGTTGTCCCCTCTTTCAACCGACATGTCAACTGCTGAAGGGCATGAATTCGCGCCGGTGCCTGCTGCAACCTCACCCAGTGAATCTGGCATTGAACTGACCACCATTGATGTTTCCGCGCATGCGTGTGCCGTCCTGACGGACGGCAGCATCTCGTGCTGGGGTTCAAATTACTACGGACAACTTGGTATCGACGTATTCCCCGAATATGATGACCAAGACGTGGAAGGGATTGGGTACAGTGCACAGCCAGTTCAAGTTGTAGGTTTGCCCGAGGATAACCCCATGGTTCAGGTGGTGGTAGGTAGGGGCACATCGTGTGGCCTCACCGCCATCGGCGACGTGTACTGCTGGGGCGAAGGTGGGTATGTTGGAGATTCAACAACCGAGAATCGGGCAGCTCCCGTGGAAATTTCATTCGATACTCGCATCGTCAAACTTGCAGCCGGCTCGTTCCACACATGTGCTCTTACCGTCGAGGGCAAGGTGCTCTGTTGGGGGTTGGACCGTGGCCTCGGAGACGGCATTGAACGCGACTATTGGTCCGGTTTGGCCATCACACCGAATTCTACCGCAGCCTTTCCTTCTGGCCAGTACGCCATCGATTTAGCAGCCTCAACGTGGGGCACATGCGCCCTGCTGGACAACCAGTCTGTTTCCTGTTGGACATACCAAGAGACGCCCCGAGAAGGCCGCGTGTTGGGTGGGGATGCTTCCGTGGTTGGGCTTCATTCAGGCCTGAATCGTGTTTGTGCAAGTCTAACAAATCAGTCAAACGCATGCTTTGGCCCACACGTGTATGACTCCCAAGTAGAGTGGTATGACGCACCAGTTTCGGGTGTTTCAAGTGGGTACGACCACACGTGTCTGGTTTTGATGGACGGTTCTGTGGCATGCCGCGGATCAAACGAATACGGTCAACTGGGTGATGGCACATGGTCTGACCGTGATGAATACACACCCGTTCAGGGCCTGCCGGTCAACAATCCGGTGGTCGCTGTCAGTACGTCTTCTTCCAATACGTGTGCTGTTGTATCGACAGGTGACGTGCACTGTTGGGGGCAGCATCGTGGTGTTGTTGCAGACGGGACGCATTTCGTGGATTCTTACGCTGAGCCTGTGAAGGTCGATATCCATCCAGCGTTGACCAACATCACAGCTGTTGCAGAAGGCTCCGGGAGTTATTGTGCCGTCGCTGAGTTCGGAGAACTTGCATGCTGGGGATACAATCAGGATGGAGTCATCGGGGACGGGACTGATGAGCCGCGGTCCCTTGATCTGTATGTTCATGATGGGGATGACTTCGGCGGGAAGGTCGTTCAAGTCGAGATGCACTTTGAGGGAACATGCGTTGTGATTGATGACGGTTCCCTTTGGTGTTGGGGTGGCGATTACAACACGTATGAGCCAACAAAAATGCACGATTTCGGTCCAAATCGCCCTGTTATCCGCATGGCCCATTACGTTGGTGGTATCTGCGTGGTTGAAGCAACCGGTCATGTGGCGTGTTGGGGAGATGGTATGTACGGTACCATTGGGAACAACAGAGATGATTACGCTGAGAATCCCACAAGGGCATTGTACTTCGGGCCGGATAAAAAAGCCGTCATGATCGAATCATCGCGGAGCAGTGTTTGCGTTCAAACAGAGGCCGGTGAGGTGTGGTGTTGGGGGGAAAACACCTTCGGAATGCTTGGCGTTGGTTCTGATGAATGGTCTGAAAACACCCCCATGAAGGTTGAATTCCCCGACGATCAAGTGCATGCGGTGGACCTCGTCGGGGCTGGTCCCAACGGGTACTGCACTCATTTGAGCGATGGTTCAGTCCATTGTTGGGGGGGCAATTACGCCGGTCTGCTCGCACGTGGGCTCAACACAGAACACAGTAATGTTCCCGTGATCGTTTTTCACCAAAATCGCGGTGTTTCTCAAATCGGTGGAACCTACCCGGAAATGTGTGCCACTCTCTCAAACAACACGATGTGGTGCTGGTCAAATGGATCGTATGGATGGGACGACCCGGTGGACGCCCCTGCTCAACAATGGTCCAATGCGTTGCTTGGAAAAGCCGATGCTGAATTACGAGGTTGGGGGACTAAAACAATGTGCTTGTTGGCACACGAAGATGGGGTGTGGTGTTACGGAGATCATCAATTCGTTGATGCAGATTTCAACCGAACGCTGCCCACACCCCTGATCGCTTTTCCCGGTGGAGAGACGGTCCTGCTGCCAAATCAAGACACCGATGGAGACGGAATTTTTGACGTCCTGGACAACTGCCCGACCGTCTCAAACCCTCAGCAATTGGATTTGGACGAGGACGGTGTTGGTGATGCATGCGATGACGACCGTGATGGAGACGACGTTGCGAATGACGACGATGTTTGTCCCGACACCGCCGACCCGCAGCAACTTGACCTCGATGCTGACGGGGCTGGGGATGCTTGCGATGAGGACGACGATAACGATGGAATGAGGGACACCATTGATGATTGTCCCAACCACCACGCCGTGATAGACTCGAACTGCAACAACGTCCCAGACGTCGAAGAAGATGTAGACGGCGATGGTGTTCCGAACGACAATGACATCTGCGAGGGTTTTGACGACGCCGATGACCTCGACAACGACAGAATACCTGACGGTTGTGACGACTCCGATTTCGACGGTGTCGTTGACGCTTACGACATCTGTCCCGGACACGATGACGTCATGGACGATGACGGAGACGGTGTGCCCAACGGTTGTGAAATCATCGAAGAACCGCCAGCACCGGAGGAAAATGAAACCTCTCAAGAAACAGAATTGAACGAAACCAACGTCGAATCCCAGGAGGATTCGGCTTCATCTTCTGGAACCCTAACCGTCGCTGCAGTGCTTGGATTACTGGTCTTGTTGGCGGCAGGAGGGATGTTGGTGATCCGTCGACGACCGAAGGCGACCACATCTGAACCCGTTGAGTTGAACATCGCTCTCGTTGAGGCTTATGTGCAGCAATTGGTCCAACATGGGTACCCTGAAGACGTTTCGAGGGCACACGCTATCGCTCACTATTCCAGCCAGGACCATGCATCAAAGTGACCTCGGAATTTCCAACTCCTTCCAAACGCCGGGCAAACACTGATGTTCAAACCGCAGGATGAGTGTTCATGGCAGCCGAAGAGACGGTTCAGGCCCTGACGGCGCTCACCGTCATTGGTGGCGTGGCGTTCGTTTTGTTGATGATCTTCAACTTCAATGCCTTGATGAAGTACCTTCGCAGGGACAAAACGGTGGAGGCCGGTGAAAAGAAACAGCATTCAGGTTTGTTTTGGGCAGTGGACGGTATTGTCACTTTCATCTTTTCAATGGACTTCCTGACGTTGTTTCTTTTGTTCATCTAAATGACATGGCTGCTCATCGGGAAATCCTTCAAGTTCAACAAGGCCTTAGTCAGTCCATGGCTGAATTCGTTCGCTTTGATGTCCCGCTCCCCGAGGATGAGCACATTCACCGAATTTGGCATCAAATCTCAACAATTCGCCACGACGTCTACGCCGACGAGTTGCATCAATACAACTCGAACGCTGATGGCGTCCTTGAAGACCCCGGTCGCCATTTCATCGCGTGCGTTGAGGGCGACGATCTGGTCGGCTACATCAGCCTCAACCCCCCTGAAAGCCAGCCGTTCCGCTTGACGACCTATTTCTCCAGCGACGTGCTCGAACGAACGGCGTTTGCCGCCTGCACTGACCCCAAGAAGACCGCTTTCGAGGTCAGGGGTCTCACGGTGGCACCGGCCTACCGAGGCCGAAACTTGGCGTTCAGGTTGATGCGCCACGCCCTGGAATTCGTGGTTGAGCGTGGCGGGACGGACATCGTCGCCATGGGGCACACCGAAGTGGTGAAACTCTACGAGAGCAACGGCCTGAAGGTGTTCCACGAAGCTGGTGTTCAGCACGGTCAAACGGTGTACTTCCCCATGCACATGAGCGTCCGTGCCGTGTTGAAATCGCACGCCAAGAAAATTGAGGCAGACAGGGAGGACGAAGCCGGTGACGATGCATGCTATCACGGCGGGCAATCTTGGGACACCTCGAAGTTTGATTTCGACGTTCGTGATTCACTGATCGTAGCCGACGTGCTGGATAGCCCGTTCCCGCCCTGCCCCGAGGCGCTTGATGTCATTCGTGAACAGCTGGAGCGATGCTGTCAGGAATCGCCGCCCACGCAGTGCGAGGAACTCATCGAAACCATCGCTGAGGTTCGTGATGTCCCGGCCCGAAACGTGGCGGTTTCTTCGGGCTCGTCCTCGCTGATGTTTTCCTTGCTCCCCCAACTGTTGAACGAACAGTCTCGCGTGCTGCTGTTGTCCCCGATGTACGGTGAATACAGCCACATCCTTCA
>CAXRAL010000081.1:0-6505 GCA_964228815.1 Candidatus Poseidoniaceae archaeon | reverse complement strand
TCACGAGTAACAAGTTTGCTCGGGATGGGGACTTCGTTGGTCAACCCGTTTGATGACTCAGCATAGATCGTGTATTCAACGTCCGCTTTACCATCAAACAGTTCGCCATTACCTGCAAACATGTCTGTGATTGGAATTTTGAAGTTCTTGATGTCGTTGGAAAGGTCGTCACGTCCCGACCAAACCTCGGTACCATCTGCTCGAATTGAGATGTCAACGGAGTTGAAACTCCCTCGCACTTTGAACATCAACTCGTCGCCCTCTTCGCTGTAATCGATGTCCGTGATGCCAACAAAGCCATCACCGAGCAAACCGACACCGTAGGGGACACCTGCGAGCAGAAGGTAGCCAACTGCGAGGACAACCGTCTTTTCTCGGTCGACCGACTGCCAAACGAGGTAAAAGGAACCGACAAACATCAGGAGAACGACGAGCCCGAAAGGAACGGGTCCAGTAAGGTCTTCCAGCGTGTAACTGCCCAAGAACCAAGTGAGAACAAAAGCGAGGCCACCAAGCGCCATACCGGGCTTGCTGAATTGTGCAAAGAGCGACGCACCATCACTGGAGGTTGATACCTTAGCGACTGGGGTTTCGACCGCAGGTTCAGCAGCCAACACTGGCTCTGGCTCACCAGCAGCCTCGGTTTCAGGTTCTTTTGCAGCGTTTGCTTTGTCCAGTAATCCACCCATGGTCAATCCCCGTTAACGCTGTGTTTCACAAACGGTGTTATCAATCCAACCCCTGTATGTGTCGCAGGGGACCCATTTGCAGGGGGTGCATCAAAGGCCGGGAGCGGACTCTCGCCAAGCCTCTTCGTCGCCTTCTTCGTCCGTGTTAAGGAAGCGTCGTCCAGCAACAGCGCCAGCGAGGGCGATCATCGAGATGGCAGGAACCACTTCGAAGCCGGGGAGGTAGACGCCACGGACGTAGACCGTGATCATCTGGGACTCTCGGTTGCAGCCACCGTTCTGGCAGGCAAACTCCGACTCGGCGTAGAATTCGAGGACGTGGTAGGCGTCAGACCAGCCTTGGTTCTTGGGCGTTCGCACCATGATACGGGCGGTCTCAGGAGCGGTGTTGGGCTCAATGGTCACCACGTTTTGTGGGAGGTTGACGGTGAAGCCGGCTTCTTCGAGGGTGTCTCGGGTGTTCTCGGTCACACCGATTTTCATTCGGTCGATTTGGTTACCGAAGTTGTAGACCTTGAACTGGAAGTTCTTGTCGGTCTTGGGCATAAGTTGGACGAACGGCTCAACGGCCTCGACCTGAACGATGCTGAACTGCATGATGTTGATCAGAGCGTTGACCTGAGAGGAAGCGGTGTTGGGGGGTGGCAGGTTGTTCAATTCCTGAACCTGAGCCGAAACGGTCAGTTGACGAGACTGCATCTGCATGTAGGGGTTGGCCCGAACGACGACTTGGAAGTCGACCTCTTGTCCGGCACCGACATACATGTCGCCGGGAGCAGCGGTGGCGAGGCCGTCGCTGGTGACTTGGATAGCGACCTTTTCGACATAGGCCGTCGGGTTGGACACCGTACAGGTGGTGTATCCGGTGAGGGTTGCACCTGGCTTCACCTCAACCTGAATTTGCCCGGGTGCGCAGGTCATGGAAACCGCAGCACCGGAGACTTGTGCGGAGGCAGGAACAGCCACCATCATGAGAGAACAGAAGTAGATTCCCAGTAAGGCCACGACTCGATTCAATGCCGACATTGTCTCACCTATCGTTCTTCCCAACCCCCCCCACCTCATAACCATTATGGGTCCGTTGTGCGAAACGAAGGCAACCTTGCGAGCCTGCCATGTGTGGGCCCGAAGGGAGTTGAACCCCTGACCTCCCGGTTATGAGCCGGGCGCTCTAACCAACTAAGCTACGGGCCCTTAAGGCGGGGTCAAAACCACGCATGATGAACCTTCTCATGGTCAGTCAAACTGTGCAAGGGACGATTGAGAGGGTTTGATCCACTCCCTGACGTTGCGCTCCAATTCATCCCGAATTGATTCAGGGACAAAAATCAGGCACCGTTCATTGGGTTGAGCAAGCGAGCGAATCAGTGCAGAGTGTTCCGAAGCGTCTCGGCCGTCCTCGAGCAAGATGCCACCGTTGTACGGCAGGTAGCCTCGCTTCCGAATGGTGGCCTGAATCAAATCCATCTCGCCGTCATAGCCTGCCGCCACGAGGTCCTCAGCGATGCGCGGCATGACAATTTCACACATTTCAACGGTCAGCGGGTCAATGCGCAGGGATTTGTGGAACCCCTTCCGGGAAAGCAAGCGGTCGGCGTATCCCGAGAGCCGTGGGTCGGCGTGTTGGGCCCAGCCGGGCAGCGCCACTTTGATGTGGGCGTCGTTCAAAAGCACGTATTCGGTTGGAGAGAGGGATTCGTTGAGCAACATGTGTTTCAATTCGGCGGAGAGCGAGAGTTCTCCGGTGGTTGCCAACTCTCGTGCACGCTCGAGCATGTTCACGAGGTAGGCCTGCGTGAGCATGTTCACTTTGTGGAAGTAGACCTGCTGGTACATATGGTAGCGGGTGACAAGGTAGGCTTCGATGGCCGGCAGGCCCCATCGCTTGACAAACATGCGGCCGTCGTCGCCAACACGAAGGGCACGAATCA
Source organism: Candidatus Poseidoniaceae archaeon (assembly GCA_964228815.1). GTDB lineage: Archaea > Thermoplasmatota > Poseidoniia > Poseidoniales > Poseidoniaceae > Poseidonia. The sequence goes on along the minus strand of CAXRAL010000081.1, from coordinate 3,885 downwards.
CACGAGCGCTGTCGAAACCACCGATTTGTGCACCGGTGTTGGCCTGGTCACGGATCATGTAATCCATGCGGTCCACATCGAGTTGGCTGCTCACAATTTCTTTCATGAAGCGAGGGATGGGTTGGCCGTTGTGTTCGTCCGCACCGTCCATCAGCGCAAACAGACGTCCCAGTCGCTCCTCGCCAAGAACCTCACGAACCGCGTTCCCGATGGCCGTGTCCTTGGACTCAAGGATGTCGCGGCCCCAGGCCTCGTGTGAGCGGAACGTGGCGTACACCCGAGGCGTCTCAAGAAGATGCGAGTAAGGCGGATGGCCAATGTCATGGAGCAGTGCAGCGAGTTGCACCAACTCTTCGTCGTCCTTGGAAAGCAGGCCTGGATGGACTTCGTTGAGATGGGTAGCCAACTCACTGGCCAAATGGTAGGCGCCCAGCGAGTGAGCGAATCGGTTGTGCGTGGCCGCCGGGAACACATACTCGCAGGTCGAGAGTTGCTGGATGGCCCGCAGCCGTTGAAATTCGGGCGTGTCAATGATGCTGGCATGGGCCGCAGGCACCAGAATGTCGCGATGAATTTCATCGCGAATCACGCGGTCTCTGAGGTTCATGATGACCTTCGGTCCTCTCGTTTCTTTATAGCCCTTCTCGGAACGAGGCGGAGCGACCCGTGAGAGAAGGGCTAAGCGTGGTCATTGACAGGCGCCAGCATGGCCGATGCGGTGAAGGGGCTGATGGACCGAATCACCAACGACGACCCGGAAACTCGCGGGCAGCAATTGTGGGTCATGTTCGCCTTGGCGATGTTCCTCGTTGCCACCCTCAACTGGTACGCCTATGTGCGTGAACCCGAGGTCATCGAAGTTCGCCAACTCCTCGAATACAAAAACGAGGTCGTCAAGGTCCAGGGCACGTTGATCTCATGGGTCGAGGACCCCTACGGATCGGGCGATGACCGGGTGGACGCCATCATTGACGATGGAACCGGCGTGGTCGAATCACGATGGTATCGACCCGGGAACATGCCGCCCATCGGCACCACCGTCACGGTCATGGGCGACGTCATCGAATACGACGGGAGGGTCTGGATTCAATCCCTCGGCGCAGGCGCCATGGAATGGACAACCAGCGACCTTCCAGAAGTGGAAAAGTTGGCCATCGCAGATGTTGCTCAAGACCCGTTCGCCTACGAAGGTGAAGTCATCCAATTGACCGGATTCATTGGCGAGTCCATCGCACCCGATGCGACCTTCACCTCAGCCTACTTGGGCGACCACCCCAGCTACGGGAACTCCGAACACCAAATGCACCTCATCATCCGCTCAGCCATCGGTCAGTGGGTGGAGGCCACCTCAAAGGTGGAAGTTCAAGGGATTTTGACCTACCAGCAGCGCGACCTTCGTTGGAGCCTTCAGGTCCAGGGCCCCGAGATTCTCGTTGACCGAAACCACGTGGTCAATGTCCCGCAGTTGGACTGGAACGCTCAGGCAACGTGGTCGTACCAATCCGGACAAACCGTCACCATGACCGGCGTGCTGACCACCTCGGAGACCGATTGGAGGCTGTACGGCCCCAGCGGCACCTCCATCTGCGTCCTTCCTACCGACGAGGACCGAGCAAGCGACGAGTCCAACTCCATGCACAACACCCTGCAAACCGTGGAGGGCCGATTGCTATGGTCCGAGACCGAAGCCGGCTGGTGCATCGATGCCAACAACGGCGCCTCACCCACGCTGGTGAACCCAGAAACGCCGATCAGCCTGATGGCCATGCTCTCCGCCGACCCCATTGGCATGGTGGCAGATCCAGATGCGACCTACACCCTCTCAGCCTACGTCAAGTATGCTGTTGAACCCGGCGTGGAAAACGAGGAGGCGTACTTCGTTGACGCTGCGTCGTACACCCCGGGTTGGACCACCGTGGCCGTCAACGTGCCCGGTCCGCGAACGGCCTGGCTTGAAACCGGACAGAACATCATCGCCAACGTGTCCGTCGGTTGGGATGACGAGGACATGCGCATTCGACTGACCGTCCACGACTACACCCTTGGCACTGTTCCCTCAGCCCGCACGCTGCTGTGGGACGACGGTGCCACCCAGTGGAGTTACGCTCGTGAGCAGAACGTCTTACTCAACGGCAAGGCGACCGAAATCGACGGTCAGTGGCACCTCGTCCGAGATGGTTCGAACGATTCCATCGTGCTCAACCTCCTACCGCAAGCCATCGGCGTTGACGAGTACCACCTCGACCAGTCGATGACATGGGCGGGAAGGCTGCGCCAGGTGCAAAGCGATGACGGCATGAGCCTCGTCTACACGCTCGACCAAGCCGATGTGCTCGACAGCGACGGGGATGGACTCGGAGACACGTTAGAGGACACCATCGGCACTTCACCGACATCGGAAGACTCTGACGACGACGGTGTTGGCGACCGAGAGGCGTACGAAAGCGGACAATCGTGAGGTGGGCGCATGCTTGAAGGGTACTTTTTGGACTTGGCGTGGCTTTTGGGTGCCTTGTTTTTCGGCGTGATGCTGGGTTCCCTGACCGGTTTGATTCCTGGTTTTCACGTCAACAACGTGGCCCTCATCCTTCTTGCGCTCAGTCCTGCCCTGTTGGATTTGGGTATTCCACTCGCATCGGTGGCCGCCATCATCGTCTCCACGGGAACCGTCCATACCTTCCTGAATTACATCCCATCAGCACTCATCGGAGCGCCGGACGGTGACACAGCGCTCTCACTTCTTCCGGGCCACCGCATGCTGCTCTCGGGCAACGCAGCCCGGGGCGTGGCGTGGTCGGCACGAGGGTCGCAACTCGGCCTGTTCCTCTCCCTCCCTCTCATCGTCCTCGCTCGAATCGCCTTTGGGCCTGAACTGGGCTGGTACGAAAAGCTTCGTTCGGTCCTTCCGTTTGTGCTCCTAACCATCTCCTTTTTGCTCTTGGCCACCGAAACCACGCGCCTCGACTGGCCAAGCTGGTTGCAGCGGATGACCCGAGGAAAACTCGGGCGAGATTCTCGGTTTGCTGGTTTCCTGGCAGCCACGGCGTTCTTCCTTCTCGCAGGCATGTACGGTTGGGGTGTGTTTACGTTGCCCGCTCGTTCCCCCGTGGGCATGCCCGATGCCAGTCTGCTCTTGCCGAGTTTGGCCGGGCTGTTCGGCATCGCCAACCTCTTGGACATTTACGCCACGACCTCACACCTCCCTCCGCAACGAGAAAATTGGGCCCTGCCACCTGTCCGCCCGCTCGTAGTACCGTGTTTCTGGTCGAGCGTTGCCGGGGCCTCAATGGGCGTCCTGCCCGGCATGACCGCTTCCCAAGCCACGGTCTTGGTGATGGGTGGTCGGAACCTCGCAGCCAAGGCCCAAGGAAAGCAAGGCTATGGCATGGATTGGGAAACACGTCGTCTCACGGAACTCAGCGACGATGAATTGCTGGAAATTGCCAAGGCAGAAGCCGATGAAGGCGTCGAAGGTCCACAAACAAAGCAAGACTTGGAAGTGATTGCTTTGCTTTCGGCGACCAATACAGCGGTTACCGTCATGGTTCTTGGCTTCCTCTACATCATCAGCCGGTCTCGGTCCGGTGCCACCTTGGCGTTGAAGATGATGTACCCCATTGAAACATGGTCGTCGCTTGAGCCAACCTCCGATTTCATTCGCCTCTTGGCCGTCACCCTCGCAGCGGGGCTGCTCGCCATGCCCATGATGCGCTACGTCGGCATGGGCATGCTTCGACTGCACGCCGCCATCCCACTCCAACAAATGGTGATGGGGGTCATTCTGTTTGTCGTGGCGTTGGTGTGGCTCTCCACCGGCTTTGTGGGAATTGGTGTGCTCATCGTTGGCACCATCATCGGCTTGCTGCCCCCACGAATCGGTATTCG